>CAZHJO010000027.1:0-15220 GCA_964532755.1 uncultured Maribacter sp.
AAAAAACTCCCTTGGACTAATTTCGATAAGCTCTAGAATAAGTTCGTTCAAAAAAGATGGGTTATTAAATTAAAGCCTGAAATAATAATTTCGCCTGGCTGTTTTTTTGTTTAATTTTGTCTTAGAACTTAATTTGTGTCTTTACATTTGCTGTAAAATTGTCTTATTGCCCTCTATTATTGTCTTTTTTCCCAACTTAGCTATAGCTATGCTGCTCAAAAAAGCCTTAAATAGTGCACATAAAACCGATTTTTCGCTTTAATCCAATGAAACAATTTAAGTTCAACAAACTTAAGTAAAATTTCAGTTTGGCGAATCAAAAACATATCAACATTGCTGCATGGCAATCATTACATTAACTACCGATTTTGGACTTAAAGACCATTTTGTAGGTGCATTAAAGGGTGCTATTTACAGTGAATTATCTGAAGCCAGGATTGTTGATATTTCCCATAACATTAGTCCGTTCAATATTCAAGAATGCGCTTATATTCTAAAAAACTCCTATAAGAATTTTCCCGAAGGCACTATCCATATTGTTGGGGTCGATTCTGAAGTAACTCCTGAAAATCAACATATTGTTATATTGGTCGATGGGCATTATTTCATCACTGCAAACAATGGTGTTATCGGACTTATAATTTCCGAAATTAAACCAGAGAAGGTGATTGAAATTACCCTACCAAATGCCATTAACGGCTCTTTTCCTGTTATGGATGTTTTTGTGAAAGTCGCCTGCCATATCGTGAGGGGAGGGACTTTGGAAGTTGTTGGTAAGTCATTCAATGCTTTGAAGGATTTAAGGGATTTTTCCCCAAGGATTACCGATGATGGAAAAAAAATAGTAGGAAGCATAATCTACATTGACAATTACGGAAATGTAGTAACCAACATACAAAAAAGCCTATTTGAAGCGTATCGCAAGGGGCGTTCGTTTGAGCTGCATGCAAGAACCAGCTTAATTACAAAGATTCTTACTAATTATAGTGAAATCGTTAATTACGATTTGGAGAGAAACAAAAGAAAAGGGGCCGGGGATTTATTGGCTCTTTTTAACTCTTCGGACTATATAGAACTCGCTATTTATAAAAGTAACTTGAAAACCGTGGGCGGGGCATCTACCCTGTTAGGGCTTGATTATCGAGATACTGTAACCATTATTTTTAATTAGATGTTGATTCGAATCGTAAAATTGACCTTCAAACATGAGAACATCTACAAATTTGAACAGATTTTCAAAGAAACAAAACAGCATATTCAAGATTTTGAAGGATGTATTTCACTAGAATTATTACAGGACAAGACGAAGCCAAACATATTTTTCACCTACAGTCAGTGGGCAAGTGAAGAGCATCTGAACAACTACCGGAATTCTGATTTTTTCACCACTATTTGGAGCAATGCCAGAGAATTGTTTGAATCCCAGCCGGAAGCCTGGAGCTTACATAAAAAACGGCTCAAAGATTGATCGATCAGAAAGGTTTCAAGGCGACAAACCAATGCAGAGGAAGAAATCAAAGTAGCACTTATAAACATTAACTGGACCAAAAAATCCCGAAAAGTATATTTCAAGAATTGAATATTGGTATTAAATTAAAACAAAACCTAGTATTTTCAGGCATTTCAAAGGTTTACGGGCTCTGGGACCTTTGTATATTGCCCCTATTTTTCAGTGCCCATAAATAGTATGGGGTGTTGATAAGTTTGTTTCCTTAAAAAGGACAATTAAAATATCTTTGTTTGATTGTGGAATATTAGGTTTTAACCTATTTCATGTACATAGGCTCAAAAACCAAACGAGCAAAAAGCAATCCAGAAAAAAGAACATCGAATGAAATTTATAGTATCCAGTACTTACTTACTTAAACAGCTACAAGTTTTAGGGGGAGTAATAAATAATAGCAATACACTGCCAATCCTTGACAATTTCCTTTTTGATCTAAAGCAAAATAAATTAACGGTTTCGGCGTCTGATTTGGAAACGACTATGAGTTCTGTACTCGAGGTGGATTCTGATAATGAAGGCACAATTGCCGTACCCGCTAAATTGTTGTTGGAGACCTTAAAAACATTCCCCGAACAACCATTGACTTTTGTTGTTGAAGACAACAATACCGTTGAAATTAGTTCTAACCATGGTAAATATGCTTTGGCTTATGCCGATGGCGCCGAATTTCCCAAAGCGGTGGAATTGGCTAATCCGAGTTCAACAACAATTCTTGGTGATATTCTGGCAACCGCTATAAATAAGACCATCTTTGCCGCTGGTAATGACGATCTAAGACCCGTGATGAGTGGGGTGTTCTTTCAGTTCTCGCCTGAAAATCTGACTTTTGTCGCCACTGATGCACATAAATTGGTAAAATACCAACGAGAAGATGTAACGGCCTCTCAAGTAGCTGAATTCATTATGCCTAAAAAACCACTAAATTTATTGAAAGGAATTTTAGCAGGCAGTGAATCTGAAGTAGCTATTGAATACAATGATAGTAATGCAAAATTCAGTTTTGAGAATACGGAGTTGATATGTAGACTTATTGATGGTAAATATCCTAATTATGAAGCGGTAATTCCTAAGGAGAATCCCAATAAGCTTTCCATCGCAAGAAATCAATTTTTAAGTTCTGTAAGGCGAGTTTCTATTTTCTCAAATAAAACTACGCATCAGATTCGATTGAAAATTGCCGGGGCTGAATTGAATATTTCCGCTGAGGATATTGATTATAGCAATAAAGCTGAAGAACGTTTAACCTGCTCTTATCAAGGTGATGACATGCAAATTGGCTTCAATTCAAGGTTTTTGACAGAAATGTTGAATAACTTGAATTCTGATGAAGTTTCACTTGAGATGAGCTTGCCCAATAGAGCTGGAATCCTAACGCCCATTGATGGATTGGATGAAGGTGAAAACGTTACTATGCTGGTGATGCCGGTTATGTTGAATAATTAGAAATTACCAATTCTTAATAGAGAAAGACCACCCATTGAGTGGTCTTTTTTGTATGTCCACTTCGCTTTAGGATATAAAACGTATCGTACCAAAATAACTTGGTGGCTCGCCATTACTTGCCTTTACCGCGTTTACTACGGGCATAACCAAAGAAAGCATACCGGCGAATATGAGTAATAAAATTCCGAACCCTAATAACAAAATCGCTGGAATTCCAATAATAACATAAAGTATCAAACTTAGTTGAAGATTAACCACGGATTTTCCGTGTTCGTTCATACCAATAACCGAGTCCTTATTTGCAAGCCATAGAATTAATGGCACAATAAGGCCTCCAAAACCTGTTACGTAATCCAAATATTGGGTAAGGTGGGTTATGACCAGTAGTTGCCGGTCTTCGCGCATTGCAATGTGCTGATTTACTATTTCCATTTTTTTGATTGATTTTGATGAATAACTATAAATATGACGCAATTATGGCGTTAATGTTACAATAAGGGTAGCACTAATTAAGTCTTCCTATGTAGCCTCGCCAACTTTTCTTTGTCCTTTATGATATTGGATTTTAATTTTTCAATTTTCGCATTCATTTTTTCTATATCAACGGGTGATAGGTTCCCTTTGCCTGTTTCCTTAGTCAACTTTTGTTGAATACGGCTTATCTTTTTTTCATTTTTAGAGATTGCCTTTTGCCTTGATCCAATGGTATTCGACAATTTTTGTTCTTGCCTTCGTTTTTTTTCTTCCTTCTTCAGAACCTTCTCGGCTTTCGCTGCCCTCTTTTCTTTCTTTGCTACCTTTTTGATCACCGTCCTTTGTTCTTTTACAGCCTCCCTGTCTATTGCCGGGGTATTATGGTCTTCCGATTGGGCAAGTGATATCTTAAAGGCAAAAACAAATAGGAAGGCTAATGATGATAATCGTTTCATGTTTTGGATTCTATTAGTTAATGGTGAATTAAAAATAGAAATTTATTTAAGTTTTCGGCATAATACCAGTTTAGTTGACCTAATGAAGAGCGTGTTACATAATACTGATTTACCTATTTTTGCCTACAAATCATATCCATGACTCCATCAGACACAATTGTTGCATTAGCCACACCTTCTGGTACCGGTGCTATTGCCGTGATCCGCGTTTCTGGCAAAGAAGCTGTTGCATATTCAAATGCAATTTTCAAGTCGGTACATGCTAAGGATTTGATCAAACAAAAAAGTCACACTATTCTTTTAGGGCATATTATTGATGGCGAACGAACATTGGATGAAGTTTTGCTTTCAATATTCAAGGGTCCACACTCCTATACCGGTGAAGATGTAATTGAGATTTCCTGTCACGGTTCGCCGTACATACAACAACAAATAATTCAATTGCTACTTAGAAAGGGATGTCGAATGGCCGATGCGGGAGAGTTCACCCTTCGTGCTTTTTTACATGGCAAATTAGATTTGAGCCAGGCCGAAGCCGTTGCCGACCTCATCTCTAGCCAGAACGAGGCAACACATCAAATCGCCATGCAACAAATGCGTGGGGGTTTCAGTAATGAAATTAAATTATTGCGCGAAGAGCTATTGAATTTTGCTTCTTTGATTGAGTTAGAGTTGGATTTTGCAGAAGAGGATGTGGAATTTGCGGATAGGTCCAAATTCAAGGAGCTTTTAACCAGAATTCAAGAGGTGTTGAAAAGATTGATAGATTCCTTTGCTGTAGGTAATGTGATTAAAAACGGAATACCGGTAGCTATCGTAGGTGAACCCAATGTAGGTAAGTCGACATTACTCAATGCCTTTTTGAACGAGGAAAAAGCCATTGTTTCCGACATTGCGGGAACGACAAGGGATGCCATAGAAGATGAACTGACCATTGGCGGTATTGGTTTTCGGTTTATAGATACAGCTGGAATTCGGGATACGGAGGATGTTGTGGAAAGCATAGGGATTAAAAAGACTTTTGAAAAAATTAAGCAGGCACAGGTCGTTTTGTTTCTTCATAGCGCGGAAGAATTCCGGAATGCAGAGATAAGTTTAAAAAGTTTACAGCTTGAGGTTGGAAAGATAGCTTCGAAGCATTCAGACAAACCCTTGGTTATCCTAGTAAATAAAACCGATATCTTAACTGCAAAAGAAAAAAGAACTCTTGAAAAAATGCTCTCTAATGTCGAGGGCTCTACTTTTCAAATGATCTCGGCAAAAACAGGCGAGGGTGTTGAAGCCGTTAAGGGTTTACTACTGAACTTTGTAAATACCGGGGCACTACGCAATAATGAAACCATAGTAACGAACACCCGTCACTACGATGCATTGATGAAAGCTTTGGAAGAGGTACAAAAGGTACAATCTGGTTTGGATAATTCAATCCCGGGTGATTTATTGGCCATAGACATCAGACAAGCATTATACCATTTTGGTGAGATTACTGGAGAAATCTCCTCAGATGATCTACTTGGGAACATCTTTGCTAATTTCTGCATCGGAAAGTAAACGACGGTTTCATTTTATTACACCCCGAATAGGTATAATTATTTATTTTAAAATACTGACAATTATCATTCAAAAGCTTAAACACAATATATAACTTCCGCTGTCTTTCAGGCTATAAAAATTGCATTTTAGATGGTCTGTTTAAATTAGTGGAACTTAAGTTGGTCGATAACTCAACATAAAATTTTGTTTTTTTATTAAAAGGGTTAAAATGACCGACCTTGATTTCTTAATTTATTGAAATCAATTGTTATTTAGTTGCTGATGAGATATTTGATTGGATTAAATACTTGGATTTGTGTATTACTGTTTTTCGCAACCGTATCTGCGCAAAAAGAGGTTAGCTTATTTACCAAATTGGATTCCACACAAACCAATATTCATTTCAAGAATGAAGTGAAGGATACCCGTGAGCACAATATTCTTAAATACTCCAATTTTTATGGAGGTGCCGGAGTAGGTGTTGGTGATATTAATAATGATGGTCTGTTTGATATTTTCTTTGCTGGTAATCAGGTCCCTGATAGGCTTTATCTGAACAAAGGTAATATGGTCTTTGAGGACATAACCGACAATGCTGGGATCATATATAATGGAGGATGGTCCTCTGGTGTATTATTTGGTGATGTTAATAACGATGGTTTACAAGATATATATGTAACTCGCGAGTTGTATGACCATCAACCGGAGATTAGACGAAACAAACTATATATCAATAATGGTGACAACACATTTACCGAAAGCTCCAAAAAATGGGGAGTAGATAATAGCGAACGTACCAGACATGGTACTTTCCTGGATTATGACAAAGATGGTGACCTTGATTTGTTTCTCCTAAATCAACCTCCCAATACAGGGGATTATTCTGATTTTTACGGCACTGACTTAACGCTTGAACGATACGGGACCGTTTTTTACGAAAACACAGGAAACAAATTTACAGATATCTCGAAAAAAGTCGGTCTATACAAAACAGGATTCCCAAACAGTGTTACCGCCAGTGATTTAAATAATGATGGTTGGACCGATCTTTATGTTGCCAATGATTTTTGGATTAAGGATTTTATTTATATCAATAACGGGGACGGAACTTTCACTGATAAGGTTGATGAACTGGTAAGCCACATATCATTTAGCAGCATGGGTGTGGATGCAGGGGACATTGACAACGATGGTAATCTTGATGTTATGGTCCTCGATATGGTTGCCGAGGATAATTTTCGGTTAAAAGCCAATATGAGTGGAATGAACCCCGAAACCTTTTGGAAAGTTGTGAATGACGATGGACATTATCAATACATGTTCAATACCTTTCACTATAATAACGGCGATGCGCAGTTTAGTGATATCGCGCAACTTACCAACATGCACTCTACCGATTGGAGTTGGTCCAATTTGATTGCGGATTTTGATAATGATGGATGGAAAGATGTTTTTATAACCAATGGGTTATTATTTGATATTAGAAATACGGATGCTGCCCGTGCTTTTTCAAAACATGTTGAATCAAGTGTTTATAAATATCTTCAAGAAAATCCTGTAGTAGAGGATATCAATATTTGGGATATAGTGGATATTGAGAAAACAATGAACATCAACCCATCTGTTAAGCTAGCCAATTACGCGTATAAAAACAACAAAGACCTAACTTTTGAAAAGAAAACAGAAGATTGGGGATTGGATCAAAAGACTTTTTCGAACGGATCGGCTTATGCCGATTTAGATAATGATGGGGATCTTGATTTGATAATAAGCAATGTCAATGATGTTGCGCTCATATATAGGAATAATGCTGAGATTAGGGCAAATTCCAATTATTTAAGAATTATTCCAATCGCTGATGAGCCTAGTGTTGTTGAGCTAGGAACAAGAATTTGGATAGAAACGGATGGTCAAAAACAATTGTTCGAAATTACGAGTGTACGCGGTATGTACTCGACCAGTGAGCCAATTGCGCATTTTGGACTCAATGACAAAACAAAGGTCGACCAAGTAACTGTAGTTTGGCCTGATGGTAATAAAAACATCCTAAAAAATATAAAAGCTGGTCAAACTTTAGAAGTAAAATATAGTAAGTCAAAAGCTATTAGGGAATCTACCCCAATTAAAGCAAAACAAACCTATTTCTCAAATGCCACTGATGAAATTGGGCTTAATATTGGTCATAAAGAAAATAAATTTGATGATTATGCAAAGCAGGAGTTATTGCCTCATAAAATGTCGACAATGGGACCATGTCTTACCGTAGGAGATGTAAACGGGGATGGTTTGGATGATTTTTATTTTGGTGGAGCCTCCGGGCAAGAAGGTAGCATTCTTGTTCAAAACCAAGAAGGGCGTTTTGAAATTCTAGCATCCCAAAGTATAGTTGATGACAAAATAAGTGAGGATGTGGGTGCCGTTTTTTTTGACTCTGATGGCGATAATGATGTAGATCTATATGTAGTGAGCGGGGGAAATGAATTTCGCCATTATGCCGAAGAATATCAAGACAGACTTTATCTAAATAATGGCTTGGGAATATTTACCAAAGCAAAAGAAGCACTACCAGAATTATATTCGAGTGGTTCAAAAGTGTATCCCCATGATTTGGATAGTGACGGGGATTTAGATCTTTTTGTGGCAGGAAGACAAATACCATGGTCTTATCCTGAACCCGCTTCCAGTAGCATTTTATTAAATGAGAATGGAATATTCCGGGATGTTACAGAAACGATGGCAAATGACCTTATTGATATTGGAATGGTGAACGACGCCAGCTGGACAGATTTTGATGGAGACGGAATTAAAGACCTTGTATTAGTAGGCGAATGGATGGAGGTTATTTTACTAAAATATGACAATAATCAATTTATCAATGTTACCAATGGTTCAGGATTGGAAAATAGTACGGGATGGTGGTTCAGTATCAAATCCAAGGACATGGACAATGATGGCGATCAGGATTTTATTGCCGGGAACCTTGGCTTAAACTATAAATATAAAGCTTCCGAGGATGAACCTTTTGAAGTACATTATTATGATTTTGACAATAATGGCTCCAAAGATATCGTATTGGCCTATTATAATTTTGGCACCAAATATCCCCTTAGAGGCTTTTCGTGTTCTTCATCCCAAGTGCCGGCGATAAAGGAAAAATTCAAAAAATTTGAGCGTTTCGCTGCTGCTGATATTTTTGAGGCTTATGGGAAAAGAAGTTTAGAGAGATCGTTGAATTACCAGGCAAAAACATTTGCAAGTGCGTATATTGAAAACCTTGGAAATGGAAAATTCATAATGCACCAACTCCCTATGAAAGCCCAATTCTCTTCCATAAATGATATTTTGATCGATGATTACAATAGTGATAGGCATTTAGATATATTAATAGCAGGAAACCTTTATAATTCGGAGGTTGAAACAGCGCGGAACGATGCGGGAAAAGGCTTGTTGATGTTTGGTGATGGGAAAGGGAATTTTAAACCTATTCATAAGGACAATAGTGGTTTTTTTGCCCCATATAATGTGAAAGCTATGGCAGAGATACAAATTAAAGGTGCGCCTTATATCATTTTAGGATGCAATGATGATAAGATTCAGATAATAAAAATTGAGGGAAATTAATCCATTTTTGGCCTTTTTATTAATAATAATTATTTGATTTCCTGGTGTTTGGAAAGTCCTGTTTTTAAATTTAATCTATGAATTTAGATTTTCGCTATATCATAATATCACTTCTGCTAATATTTAGTTTGAATTGCAGAACTATAAACAAAGAAGAGCAACCTTCTTTGGAGAATCAGGAGGTGGTTACTGATAAAAATGAGGAGCAAATGAAGAACGCGAACAAACTTAGTGCCCGAGCGCTTGGATTGGCTTATCTTGAAGATAACAAACTCGAAAAAGCCGCTGTTCAATTTAAAATTCTGATTGAATTAGCTCCTGAGGAGCCCATTGGATATACCAATCTTGGAATCGTATACCTGAGAATGGGAGAATACAAAGACGCTGAAATAAATCTTTTGAAAGCGAAGGATTTAGCTCCCGATGATCCGGCTATTAGATTGAATTTATCAAAAGTCTATGAGTTGACTTCCGAAAAGGAAAAGTCGATTGAAGAACTGAAGGAATCAATTGAAATCTCTCCAGACCATATAGAGTCTTTGTACAGTCTCGCACAAACATATAGTGGGTCTTCCGACAAAAACTCAATGAAAGAATGGGAACGGTATCTGAACAAGATTGGCAAGGCATCACCATCAAATATTGTCTCAAAATTGTACCTGACCGAGCTAATGTTAAAAAAAGAAGATCAAGATGGGGCAATAAAGCAGCTAGAAGAAATATCAGGCTTATTCCCTGATTTTTCAGTAGAGGCCAAAGAATATTATGACTTAACCCTATCGCAATTACATAGTAATAAATTAAAAGAAAGTTTCACCTCCTTCACGATTTTCCATAATTATTTAAAGCTCACCAGCGGGTATCAAAAGGGAATTCAAGAGTTAAAAGGTACCGCTGGGGGCAATGTTGGCAACCCGGTAATGAGTTTCAGTAAATCTACCGTTGCAGCAATGAATGCGGATGGATCAATTTTGGAGTCTATTCGATTCACTGAAGCTACCGAATCCGCCTTTTTGGAAACTGTGGCTGTGGACTCCGAATACACAAATCTTTCTATTGGGGATATTGATAGTGATGGTGATATAGACGTTTTTTATTCGGCTAACGGATTACACTACTTATTCCAAAATGAATTTGGCAGGTATGATAATATCATTAACACCGCCAATATCATAATTAATGGTAATGTACAGCATTCATCATTGGCGGATTATGACAATGATGGACACCTGGATGTTCTAATCTTAAAAGAAAAAGGGCTACAACTTTTCAAGAACGTAAGTGAAGGAAAATTCAAAGAGGTGAGCAGTACGGCATTTCCAGAACATAAAGAGATCAGTGCTACAACTTGTTTAAATTTGGACATTGATCACGATGGGGATTTGGATCTATTTCTAGGAGGAAAGAGTGATCTGGTTTTTAGAAATAATGGTAACGGTACTTTTAGGGATGTAACCGCGGAAATGGAGTTCGGGAAGAACATTTCTATTAGCAGCGATGTAGATTTAGGGGATTTTGATGATGATGGGGATATCGATTTGTTTGTTACAAAGGAAGATGGAAATAACATTCTTTATTCAAACTTGAGACGAGGGAGATTTAGTGATGTAACCGTCGAAGCTGGAATTAGTGCTATGCAGAGCTCCGGAAGCTCAGCAATAGGAGATTATAACAATGATGGGTATCTTGATATTTTCATTACATCGCTAGGTGGTTCTGATGTCAAACTTTTCATAAATAAAAATAATGGGTCATTTAAAGAAGATAAGGGTTCATCAGTAGCCTTTAATGCGCTTAAATTGACAAAAATCCATGAAGTAACCTTTTTGGATTTTGATAATGATGGGTATCAAGATATATTGGTTGTTGGTGAGAGCTTAGAACCTGGTAATAGAGGTATATTCTTGATGCGTAACAATGGTCGCGGATATTTTTCCAATCAGAGCAATTTATTACCTAAAAATATATATGAAGGAAAGGAAGTTGCTCTAGGTGATTACAATTCTGATGGGGATTTGGATTTGTATGTAGTGGACTTAGATGGAAAATTAAGGCTTTTAAGAAATGATGGAGGTAATAACAATCATTATTTAAAAATGAAATTAGTTGGCCTTAGAACTGGAAGTGCCAAGAACAATCATTTTGGTATAGGTGCCAAGATTGAAGTAAGGGCCGGCGATCTATATCAAATGCAAGTTGTGACCTCTCCGAATATCCATTTTGGCATGGGTAATCGAATCAAGGCGGATGTTGTTCGAATTCTCTGGACTAATGGAGTTCCACAAAATATTTTTAGTCCAGGAAGCGATGAAGATTTAATCGAAGCACAGGAACTCAAAGGGAGTTGTCCTTTTCTATATACTTGGAATGGAGAAGCGTTTGTTTTTGTGAAAGATATGATGTGGCGTAGTGCACTGGGCATGCCCTTAGGTATTATGGGTGAAAAAGCAGCTTTTGCATTTGCTGATGCATCTAAGGAGTACCTCAAAATACCAGGAGAATTCCTTCATGAAAAGGATGGTAAATATACCATTCAAATAACCAAAGAACTTTGGGAGACTATTTATTGTGATGAAATCAAGCTAATCGCCGTTGATCATCCTAAAAGAACTGAGATTTACGTTGATGAGAAATTCACTGGCCCGCCATATCCGGCAATGAAGGTTTTCAAGGTCAAAAACCATCGATTACCAATATCGGCAATAGATGGAAGAGGGAATGATCTGCTTGAAATCATCAGCACAAAAGACAATAAATACATTTCCAACTTTCCTCGTGAAAAATACCAGGGTATTACCAAAATGAAAGAGCTAATCCTAGATTTGGGAGATGTTCAGAATACTAAAAATCTTCATTTATTCATGAATGGTTGGATTTTCCCAACAGATGCAAGCATAAATACTGCTTTGTCTCAATCCGAGACCTTGAAAATCGAACATCCCTCCCTTGAAGTTATCAATGCCCAAGGTGAATGGGAGGAAGTAATTGCCAGTATTGGGTTTCCTAGTGGAAAAAATAAAACTGTGATCATTGATCTTTCAGACAAATTCTTATCCGAAGAGCGAAAAGTAAGAATACAAACTAATATGGAGATTTATTGGGATTACGTCTTTTATGCAGAAGATGATAAAGCAGAACAAGTAAAAATTACTAGATCTAATCCTGAAACAGCAGATTTTCATTATCGGGGGTTTTCGAAACAATTCAGAAAGGGCGGAAGGTATGGTCCACATTGGTTTGATTATTATGAAGTTTCTACTGGTCAAAAATGGAGAGATCTCGTAGGTTTCTACACTAACTATGGGGATGTTAGTGAATTGCTTCAAGAAGCAGATGACATGTACATAATAGCAAACGCGGGAGATGAGACAACAATTAGTTTTGACGCCTCCAAGTTTCCAAAAATAATGGATGGATGGAAACGTGACTTTTTGATCTATAGCGTTGGATGGGTTAAGGATGGTGACCTAAACACATCAATGGGTCAAACTGTAAAGCCTTTGCCTTTTCACGGAATGAATAGTTATCCATATGGTGAAAATGAACATTATCCAACCACTAAACAACATAATAATTATCAAAATAAATATAATACCAGAAAGGTTGGGACTACTACTTTTCAGTCGCTATTATCAAAAGTAAATTCCGAAATAATCAAATAGGCCAACAGCTTTTAACTACTTAATTCCTAGCTTGTTCCTATATTAAATAGAGGATACCACAGGGATGGAGTGACTATTGCAATATCTTAGATCATGGCTCAATGGGGTTTTCTAAAACCGTCACAAAACCTTCCCCTTGCTAATTAGCCTTGTTATTATGTGCAAGGTATTTTCTCTAGACATTCGAAAATATCGAATTGCTGTTATTCAACATTGTTTTTGAGTTCTTTTTTTCCTATGCCCACTTTCTCCATTTTATCCATTAAGTCTACGCTTTTCAGCGATTTAAAAAATTTGAAGAAACGTTTAATTATATGATTTTTGTCATCTTTCGAGCGTTCAAAGTAATGTATTTTTGATGTTCGAAATATTTAATAACTAACGCTCTAAGTATAATAATTTAATTATATAAATATCTGATTATCAATTTACTATGTTTTGAATATTGGCTTTTCCTTCGTTGAAAAATGGCCATGACCTTTCCCGGGCTGGTTATATTGAATTTTCAGATTTAATCATATACTAAAAACTAGCATGATTAACTATCAAATAAAAATTCCCCCAAACATAAAAAATACAGTTTTATTGGTTGACCATTACCTCGCTAATTCAATTGGATTTAAGAATTTTATATATGTCTTGTTCTTGGTATTATCGCTTTCAGGTTGCAACTCAAATACTAAATCATCCGCTTCAGGACAAGAATCATCCCTAAAAATTCCTCCAGCAATAAATGAAGAATTTTTTCAATCAATAGGTCAGGAAATTGGTTTGGATTTTATGCATTCCATCGGATCTACATCCATGAAAAACATTGTTGAATCGGTAGGTGGCGGAGCTGCTTTTTTAGATTATGATCAGGATGGATATATGGATATTTATGTTTGTAGTGGTACATGGGTCAAAGGCTTTAGTAAAAGTGAAAAGCCCAAGACAGTAACGACCAACCATCTTTATCGCAATAACCAAGATGGCACTTTTGAAGATGTAACCAAAAAAGCAAAAGTAGGTGGTCCTTGGTATAGCATGGGCGTTACCGTTGGCGATTTCAATAACGATGGATACCCGGATATTTATGTAAGTAACAATGGGCCGAATACCTTATATACGAATAATGGCAATGGTACTTTTTCAAATGAAACGGAAAAAGCATCGGTCGGTGGCGGCAATAATTGTAGTGTAGGTGCAGTATGGTTAGATTATGACAACGACAGCTATTTAGACCTATATGTAGGCAACTATCTAAATTTTGATCCGGAGTACAATTATTACTATGCACCAGACGGATTCCCAGGACCATTGGCTTATGACAGCCAAGCGGATTTTTTATATCATAACAATGGAGATGGCACCTTTGATGATGTTACCCAAGAGATGGGGATTATTGATATTGATGGTAGGGCAATGGGCGTTGGGGCCGCAGATTATGACGATGACGGATTTGTTGATATCTATGTGGCAAACGATCATACCGTAAATTACCTATGGCATAATGATCAGGGCAAAGGCTTTACGGATAAGGGCACCATGTCTGGTACAGGTTTCAGTCAATCAGGGGAAGCAACAGTAAGTATGTCCGTGGATTTTGCCGATTATAACGGCGATGAACTATTGGATCTGTTTATATCGGATGATAATTATTGCTCTCTTTATGAAAATTTGGGCAATGGTGTTTTTAGCGATCAATCGTATGCTTCAGGTATTTCTGTTGCATCCGGACAGTTTGTAGGTTGGTCATCTTCGTTTTTGGATTATGATAATGATGGGGATGTAGATATTTTTAAATCCAATGGGGAATTAAAACACCTGTATGGCCAAGAAGACCAATTATTTGAAAACATTCAAAATGGAAAATTCAAGGATGTCTCCATCGACTTAAGTTCATACTTCAAGGAAGAACATGTGGGAAGAGGTGCATGTTTAGGGGATTATGATAATGATGGGGACACTGATATCTACATTGTTAATTTAGATAGTATTGGTGTCTTTCTAAGAAATAACAAAGGAAACAAGAATAATTGGCTTTCCTTGAATTTGGTAGGCAGGTCTAGTAATCGCGATGCCATAGGCACACGGATTAGGTTAACTGCAGACGGGAATGTACAAACAGCACAGAAAAAAAGTACCACAGGATATCTTTCGCAAAACGATCCTAGAATTCACTTCGGTCTTTCAAAAACCAGGCTCGTCGATAGTATAGAAATTAAATGGCCTTCGGGCAAATATCAAGTGTTGGAGCAAATAGAAGTTAACCAAATACTTACGGTAAATGAACCTCAATAAGTGAATAATGTTCGAAAAAAACACTTATACCACCTTAATTAAAATAATGGCAGTCTGCTTTGCGGCTCTTTGTGTTCAGTCCTGTAATCAAAGGACTTTTGAAGATATGGTCGTAATGTCCCAAACTAGGGGAGATATTGACTCTGCAGATTATTTATCCGGGGACAAATGGAGGTATATGTCCGATTCCCGAATCATTGCAATGCTTACGAAAGATCCAAATGAACCAGTTCATGAACTGA
>CAZHJO010000028.1:0-15081 GCA_964532755.1 uncultured Maribacter sp.
AAGCCGTAGCTGTTTGCTCTTTTATTAAAGCTATAGCGAAGCGAAGCGAAAATTGGCAAGCGATAATAGGATAACGAAAGGATCATTCATGAAGCTGAATATAAAAGATACATTCAATGTAGAGTTACCAGCTGACCCAATTTTGGAGAACTCGAGAAGACAGGTAAAAGAATCATGTTATTCTTTTGTATCACCAATAAAAACGTCAAAACCCGAAATACTTCATGTATCACCAGACATGTTGAATAACATTGGCCTATCTACCTCCGATAGCAAAAGTGACTTATTCTTAAAGGTTTTTACCGGAAATAAAGTATTACCCCATACCAAACCTTATGCCATGTGTTATGGTGGTCATCAATTTGGGAATTGGGCTGGACAACTGGGCGATGGTCGTGCCATAAATCTGTGCGAAGTTGAACATAATAATGAGCGCTGGGCATTACAATTAAAAGGTGCCGGGGAAACGCCTTATTCAAGGACAGCGGATGGTTTAGCCGTTTTGCGCTCCTCCATTCGAGAATATCTCTGTAGTGAGGCTATGCACCATCTAGGCGTCCCAACGACCCGAGCATTGTCATTGACTTTGACCGGAGACCAGGTTTTACGCGATATTATGTATGACGGTAATCCGGAATATGAAAAAGGTGCTGTTGTTTGCAGAACCGCACCTACATTTATTCGTTTTGGGAATTTTGAGATTTTTGCGGCAAGAGGAGATACCCCTAACCTTAAAAAATTAACAGATTATACCATAAAACATTTCTTTCCGCGTCTTGGGAAAGCTTCCAAGGAAGGTTATTTGCAGTTTTTTAAGGAAGTCTCTCAACGCAGTTTGGCCATGGTCATCGATTGGCAACGTGTAGGGTTTGTACATGGTGTTATGAACACCGATAATATGTCTATCCTAGGTCTGACCATAGATTATGGACCTTATGGTTGGCTGGAAGGGTATGATTTTGGATGGACGCCCAACACCACGGACAGCCAATTCAAGCGCTATAAATTTGGGAGTCAACCGGATATTGTTTTATGGAATTTATATCAATTAGCAAATGCCCTTTACCCCTTAATCGAAGAAACCAAGGGACTGGAAACTATATTAGCCGAATATAGGGTCTCCTACGCCAAGCAATATCTAAAAATGATGCGTTCCAAGTTAGGACTTTCAAAGTCCGAGGAAGATGATTCGATACTTATAAAAGATTTGGAGGTTAACTTGCAAATGGCCGAAACCGATATGACCATTTTCTTTCGAAATCTGGGCAATTATAGAACTGGTAAACCAATGGAGGGATTAAGACTTATTTCCGACGCGTTTTACACACAAGCGGAACTTACTGACGCTGTAGAAAGTAAATGGAATGAATGGTTTGAGCGTTACAATGCCAGATTACTACATGAATCAATATCTGAAGCAGAGAGAAAGGAAAGGATGGACCAAGCAAACCCAAAATATGTCTTGAGAAACTATATGGCACAATTAGCAATAGATGATGCTGACAAAGGGGATTACAAGTTGATAGAGGAATTGTTCAACGTCCTAAAAAGACCTTATGATGAACAACCCGAAAATCAAAAATGGTTCGCCAAGCGTCCCGAATGGGCTAGACACAAAGTTGGATGTTCCATGCTCTCATGTAGTTCATGATGAGGTTGCTAGACTATATACAATTAATCCCTAATGGTTACTCCGAAGTGCTTTATCAGCAAAAGAAATATGGTGTTACACGATCCAATTTCAACAATGGCAAAAGTATTAAAGTCTTTGCGGAAGAATTAGGAGGCAATGATTTTATTAGTTTGAATTACTATATCACTAGTACATCAGAAAGCCTAAAACCCTGTGAAATGCCTGAACAAAAGGTAATTGATTTTTTAAAGAGTATAGAACAAATATGAATTTGTTGAAGCGTTTTAAGATAGCTTAAGGCGTCATTTCATATTATAACAATTAACAATATGCAATTAGGTTTGGGTACAGCGGCGCTAGGAAGACCGCAATATATTAATTTACGCCAGGAAAGTACGTCAGATTTTGATTTAGAAACTTTTAAATCAAACAGTTTCAATGTGCTTGATAAGGCCTACCACCTTGGAATACGCTATTTCGATACGGCACCAGGATATGGTATTGCTGAAAAAATTGTCTTGGATTGGTTAAAAACAAAAAAAGACGAGACTATTAAAATAGCAACAAAATGGGGTTACACCTATGTCGCGAACTTTGATGCCAAAGCTAAAGTGCATGAATTGAAAGAGCATAGTTTGGCAAAATTGAATGAGCAATGGGAAGTGTCTAAAGGTTTAGTATCCCACTTACAAATATATCAAATACATTCAGCAACATTGGAAACAAGGGTTTTGGAGAACAACTCGGTTTTAGAGCGTATGGCATTTTTAAAAGGGGAACATAAACTTCAAATGGGTATTACAACTACTGGCACCAATCAAGTAGAGGTGATCAAAAGAGCTTTGGATGTATCAATTGGCGGCATGCAATTATTTGATGCCTTTCAAGTAACATATAATATATTGGATCAAAGTATAATGTCAATTACCAATGAATTAAATAAACAAGGGAAAAAACTGATCGTAAAAGAGGCGCTAGCTAATGGACGTATATTTAGGAATGATAAATTTATGCATTACTGTAATTTATTTGATGTCCTTGAAACCATGGCATTAAAATACGGAGTTGGCGTTGATGCTATAGCTCTTAATTATTGTATTAAAAACATCCCAGAAAGCATGGTGCTAAGTGGTGCCTCCATCCATGCGCATTTAGAGGGCAATATTAAAGCCAAATCGTTTGCATTAAGTGAAAATGAAATGCAACAATTGAATGGCTTTAGAATTTCGGAAGCGATGTATTGGGATGAACGCAAACTACTGGCTTGGAACTGAACACAATTAATTGATATATATGAACTGGTATTTACAAGTGACCGAAACTCCTTCAAACTTATTCAATGCATATGAGGCCAGCAGAATAACCCGCCTGTTATTGATGCAATTTAGGGGTAAAGTGTCACAATCACTTTATGGTTCAGATTCAAACAACGCACTTTTAATGTTGGTTTTAAGATCAAATGAATTCTTGAATTAATGTTAAAGCTCAGAAAAATCGGATTTGGAGGGGGTTGCCACTGGTGTACTGAAGCGGTATTTCAATCTTTGATTGGTGTGTCCAAGGTAGACCAAGGTTTTATTACGTCAACTGGGGAAAATAGCACCTTCTCAGAAGCGGTAATTGTTCATTATAACCCAGATACAATTCTGTTACATCTATTGGTTGAAATTCATTTAAGAACCCACAAGAGCACGGTCAATCATCGGATGCGTCCCAAATATCGTTCGGCTATTTATGTATTTTCGGAAGTGCAACGTGATGAAGTTAAACGGATGCTGCAGTCAATACAAAAAGAGTATGCTAATAATCTTGTGGTCCACGTGCTATTGTATCATGAGTTTAAACCTTCTGAAAAACAGTTTGCCAATTATTATTATAATAATCCGGATAAACCTTTTTGCAAAAATCATATTGACCCAAAATTAAGAGTCTTGTTGAAACAATTTTCAAATCAGGTCAATATGAAAAAGCTAAATATTTAAAAGAATCCAGAGGGGCAGTTCCGGAACAAAAAGGTATATTTGGTGCGTTTATTATTTTATCTGAATTTGATCTTAATGCATTAGAATTAACAAAAAAAAGTAAGCATTTTTGTTATTATCAATACTTTTGACCATAAAATGTCCAATGTCTTACATCGACAAGCTCAAAGCCTAATCTAAACACAACCATAAACAGTTCTATCAAATAACCTTAAACCAAAAAGACCATGGGTAAAATGTCCACAACAAAAATCAATATTTATTTTATAACCATTGTTATTACCCTGGGTGGGTTATTGTTTGGTTACGATACTGGGGTCATAAACGGCACCCAGTTTTATTTTTCGAAATATTTTGAACTAACGGGAGCACTAAAAGGATTTATTGTAAGTAGTGCTCTTTTAGGGGCATTAGTTGGTGCTGCTTGTGCTGGCATCATAAGCAAGGCCATTGGTAGAAAAAAATCTTTGATCATTGCAGCGCTGCTTTTTATGATCTCAGCTTGGGGTTCTGGTTTGCCAAGTATGTTACCAGAATCGACCACATTATTGGTCGTTTTTAGACTTATTGGAGGTATTGCCATTGGTATGGCCTCAATGAACGCCCCAATGTACATTGCTGAGATTGCTCCTGCCAAGAATAGGGGGGTATTGGTAACCTTTTATCAACTTGCCGTTGTTATCGGGTTTTTTGTCGTTTTCCTAGTTACCTATTTCATTGGGGCCAAACTGAGCGAAAGTGAAAATATCGCTTTTGGATGGCGCAACATGTTTTGGTCAGAATTGATACCTGCTGGCTTATTTTTGATATTATTGTTTTTTGTGCCTAAAAGTCCACGTTGGTTAATGATCAAGGGGAAAGAAGAAGAAGCGGAGAACATTTTAACAAGAATACATGGTGAGGAAATAGCAAGCAAGGAAATCAAGGAAATTAGAGACTCGATCAAAGCGGAAAGTACTGCGATAAAAGTCTCGATTTTTAGCAAGACCATGTTACCCATTGTCGTCATTGGTACTATATTATCGATATTGCAACAGTTTACGGGAATCAATGCCGTACTCTATTATGGAGCCGATATATTTGAACAAGCTCTTGGGTTTGGACAGGACGATATCCTTCTACAGCAAATATTACTCGCCACGGTCAACTTGATATTTACTTTTATAGCGATGTTCACAGTCGATAAATTAGGTAGAAAACCATTATTGATAATTGGTGGCTTTGGAATGTTGATAGGTTTTTTGATAATGGGCTTCACCTTATATTTCAGTGATTATTCCCAGATAAATTCAGCTGGATTACCTACAATTTCAACTTTCGAAGGTATACTAAGTTTAATTGGTGTTTTGATCTTTATAGGTGCATTCGCAATGTCAATGGGTCCGATTGTTTGGGTATTGCTGTCCGAGATTTTTCCCAATAAAATTAGAAGTGCGGCCATGGCGGTAGCAGTGGCAGCTCAATGGTTGGCCAATTATTTTGTTTCACAGACCTTCCCCATTGTCGTCGAAAGTGATGCGAATAGATTAATCATGGATGGGGGAACGTGGAACAACGCCTTACCCTATTTTCTGTTTTCAGGATTTATCGTGATTATTATCCTGTTTGTTTGGAAATACATCCCTGAAACAAAAGGCAAAACTTTGGAAGAAATGGAAGCCGTATTTACAAAAAAATAGGCTAGGTCAAGGATCTTTTTAATCTAGTGATATAAAATGAATGCCCTGCATAGACTGCAGGGCTTTTTAATCGATTAATAGAAAGAAACAATACCTGAATCATATCAACATGTATGGTTGCTCCTAAAAGTTATAAACAAAAAAACCCTGACGCTTATGGTCAGGGTTTACTTGAGATAATTTCTACGGACAATACCTATCCTTTTACACTTGCTAATTTAGCATGCTTAATATTATTGATCTTGAGGTCCTGTAATACATTTACCGCTTCTTCAACATACACATCTTTGGCAAGGTCCTTATGCCAGCGATCTCTCTTCTCCCTTAAAACAGAATCCTTGGTAAACAATTCCTCCTCATATTTCAAGGACTCAAAAGTCAGCTTGGAATCGTATTCAGAAAGCGATTTAAAGTAGTCTGATCTAGCTTTGTCTTTCTTCTCCTCAGCCTTATACATATCATAGTTCAATGAAATCAAGTTTTCATCCTGCTCTGATTTAATCCATTTGGCATTTTCCTCGATTAATTTTATTTGAGGATTTGCAGCCATTCTTCTTTCGCTATTTGCAATGGTCTGCTCATAATCAATATAACCATCCCACAAATCATATTCTGCAGGCGATATCTTATCCCATTTTAATGGGTTCGATTGATCTCGTTCACCTAAATCTATATAACTGTATTTATCCGGAACCACAACATCACTTTTAACACCTTTCAATTGGGTAGAACCGCCATTAATCCTGTAGAATTTTTGGGTTGTCAATTTAATTGCACCTAAATCTCCATGCTCATTGCTTCGAACAATATTGTCCAATGGAATAACATTTTGCACGGTTCCCTTACCAAATGTTTGTTTACTGCCTATTACAATAGCTCTTTTATAATCTTGCATTGCTGCAGCCAATATTTCTGAGGCCGAGGCGGAAAGCTCGTTTACCAAAATTACCAAGGGACCCTCCCATTGTACGCGTTCATCTTTGTCATCGTAAACATCCTTACCTTTTCCGTTGGAACGTACCTGTACAATTGGGCCATCTTTAATAAACAAGCCCGCCATTTCAATAACGGTCTTTAAAGACCCACCCCCGTTGTCACGAAGATCAAGAATTAGTCCTTCTGCACCTTCCTCTTTTAATCTTTCTACTTCCTTGGCTACATCAGTAGCGGCATTTCTTTCAGAGTAATCATTGAAATCAACATAGAATTTAGGAAGATTTATTAGGCCGAATTTTTGATTATCCTTAATGATATTCGCTGATTTCGCATAAGATTCTTCCAATTCCACAATATCCCTTGTTATTGAAATAACATCGATGGCGCCATCAACCTTTCTGACCGTAAGATCCACCACAGTACCTTCTGGACCTTTTATCAACTTAATGGCATCATCCAAACGCATACCAACGATATCAATTGGGTCCTTACCATCTTGACCAACTCTGATTATTTCATCACCAACTTCTAGGCGTTTGTCTCTCCAGACCGGTCCTCCTGAAATAATCTCAACAATCTTTGCGCCTTCTGGCTTCTTTTGCAAACGGGCTCCGATACCTTCGAATTTACCAGACATACTCGTATCAAACTTCTCTTTGTCTTCAGGAGCAAAGTAAAACGTATGTGGGTCAAATTCATCAACTATGGTGTTGATGTATTGCACAAACCAATCTTTACGTTCAAGGTCATCGATAAAGTCAAAAAACTCGTCCAAGGTCTTTTGGGTAGATGCCCGTGCCTCTATTTCAGCCTCTTCGGGATTTAATTCTTTTTTATTATTGTCTGTGGCAGAGGTATTTAGCTCTTCTTTGGATTGGGATAATTTAGAATCATAGGTGCCCAAAGTTGCATACTTCAATTGCTTTCTCCATCTTTCCTGCAATTCAGATTTTGTGGCTGCAAAAAGTTCCTTCTCGTAGTTTATACTAATATTTTCTTCGACATTATAGTCAAAAGGATCTGATAAAACCTGCTTATATATAACCTTTGCATCCTCCATTCTGGTCATTAGCCTATCATAGACTAAATTGAAGAAAGCTATTTCCGTGTTCTTGATTTGATCGTCTATTTGAAATTTGTACTTTTCAAATTCCACAATATCATCCTCCAAAAAATATCTTTTTGTAGGATCCAGAATATCAATAAAATCCTCAAATACATTCACCGAAAAATCATCGTCGATATCCTTTGGTTCATAATGTCCACGTTCAAGAACATAAGTGATCAAATCCAACAACAATTTGTCCTTGTCATCATTTTCAAAAGATTTATTCGTAAAGCTGCAAGAAGCTACCGCAACAAGCATCGCAATTAGGGCATAGGCTAGATTCCTTTTCATAAAATATCCTTTGTTATTGATTTATTACCTCTACTTTCTACTGAACATCAGATTCCGAAGCGTGTTTCGAGAACATAACTAATTCCCTAATATACTGAAAAAACCGTGCCAGTACTTCAAATACTGGCATTAAATTTTTGTTAAACACGATTTGGGAACATATCTTTTTTTAAACGTATTTTTACCCAAGAAAGTATATGAAATGGAAAAACCCTTGATTTTAGTGACAAATGATGACGGAATTACCGCTCCTGGACTTCGGGCTCTAATTCGTTTTATGGCCGAAATCGGGGATGTTGTTGTTGTTGCACCTGATAGTCCCCAATCAGGTATGGGACACGCCATCACACTAGATAATACGCTATATTCATCTAAAATCAATGTAGACCATAAAGATGGCGCGATGGCCGAATATAGCTGCAGCGGCACACCCGCTGATTGTGTTAAATTGGCACTACAGGAGCTGTTGGACCGTAAACCGGATATCTGTATCAGTGGAATTAACCATGGATCAAATGCTTCAATAAATGTGATTTATTCCGGTACCATGAGTGCAGCCATTGAGGCAGGTATTGAAGGAATCCCGGCGATAGGATTCTCACTTTGTGACTACTCCTGGGATGCCTACTTTGAATCAACAGGCGATGCGATAAAAAGAATAGTCCGGGAAGCTCTTAAAAATATGATTCCCAAAGGTGTGGTCCTTAATGTAAATATTCCCAAAATGGAAGATCAAGCACCTAAAGGCATAAAAATATGTAGGCAAGCGCGCGCGAACTGGAAAGAGAAATTTGATAAACGCACAAATCCCATGGGCAAGGATTACTACTGGCTCACTGGTGAATTTGAGCTATTGGATAAGGGAGAAGATACCGATGAATGGGCCCTTGCGAATGGCTATGTCTCAGTGGTACCAACCCAATTTGACCTGACTGCGCACCATGCCATCCAGAATCTTAATAATTGGAATTTACATGAACGCTAAAAAAGAAATTATAATAGGTTTTGTCGTAGGAATAATTGCAAATACCATTGGAACCCTGATTTATATCCTGTTGTTTTCTGATTTTGGAATATCTGAAACCTTTAAAGCTGCTGTGCAACAAGGTCATGTAGGGAGTCTTCTTGCACTGGGTGCGATATTGAATTTAGTTGCCTTTTTTGGTTTCTTGAAATTACGAAGGGATCAACGGGCAAAGGGTGTTTTGATTGCAACCATTCTAACCGCTTTGGTCATTTTATATTATAAGGTCTTTTGAAGCAATGAAGACGGGAGTTGGAAGACGGATGACCAAAGTAATAGGCCGAAGATTAATATATCAACAAATGTATAAATTGGAATTTGGGATTTGGAACTTGGAATTTGATTTTTACACAGTATGAAATACTATATCATCGCTGGGGAAGCGTCAGGAGATCTTCACGGATCAAATTTAATAAAGGCCCTTAAAAATAATGATTCGGATGCCCAAATTAGATGTTGGGGAGGCGATTTAATGCAAGCAGCTGGCGGCACTTTGGTAAAACACTATAAAGAAATGGCCTTTATGGGTTTTTTGGAGGTCATATTGAACCTTGGTACCATTTTCAAGAACATTAAATTCTGTAAAACCGATATTGCCAAATATAATCCTGATGTCATTGTATTTATCGATTATTCCGGGTTTAATTTGCGACTTGCTGAATGGGCCAAGCAGCGGAATTATACGACAAATTATTACATATCACCTCAAATTTGGGCTTCTCGAGAGGGCAGGATCAATAAAATAAAAAGGAATATTGACGCGATGTACGTTATACTGCCTTTTGAAAAGGAATTCTACGAAAAAAAGCATGGCTTCCCTGTTCATTTTGTAGGTCACCCTTTGATTGACGCCATAGGTAATCGCAATACCTTGGATGAAAAGACCTTTAGGAATGCGAACAACTTGGATAACGCAAAACCAGTTATAGCCTTGTTGCCTGGGAGTCGCAAACAGGAAGTACATAAAATGCTACAATTAATGCTTTCTATTACCAATGATTTTCCTGAATATAACTTTGTCATTGGCGGTGCACCTAGTTTAGATCACGAGTTTTACAAACCGTTTTTAGCAAATACCAATGTTGGGTTTGTGGCAAATAATACCTATGATTTACTGAATATATCCCATGCTGCTTTGGTAACCAGTGGCACTGCAACCTTGGAAACAGCATTGTTCAAAGTTCCCCAAGTTGTTTGTTACAAGGCCAGCTGGTTTTCCTATCAAATTGCCAAACGCATTATTACCTTAAAATATATTTCACTGGTAAATTTAATAATGGATGAAGAGGTCGTTAAAGAACTTATTCAAAATGATCTCAACACCAAAAGCATAAAAAACGAGTTAACCAAAATACTTGGCGGTTCAGGTCGTGAAAAGCAATTGAAAGCATATAACCTACTAGAAAAAAAGTTAGGTGGAAAAGGGGCCAGCGAAACGGCAGCTAACCTAATTATAGAAAATGCTTAAATTTGATATCCAAGGACTATTAGCATTCTTTGGATGAAAAGGTTATTTCCATATATTTTGATCTTATTTTTTTTAGGGGGCTGTGTCGTTAAAAAGAAAACGACCTACAGTAAGGAACGTAAAATTACCGTTGAAGCTTCAACAAATTCAAAAAATATGGGGAGTGATAGTACTGCCAATGAGTTACCCACAACTGTTTCTCCTTCTTCAAAAGCCAATGACATCATTAATACGGCTCTTACCTATTCAGGTGTTCGATACAAATTCGGAGGAACAACAAGTAAAGGCATGGACTGTTCGGGATTGCTTTACGTTTCTTTCAAAAAGCACGATATTGTGATCCCTAGGGTTTCCAATGAAATTGCGAATGAAGGAAAACGCATTCGTATACATCAGGTTGAAAAGGGGGATCTACTGTTCTTCAAAACGACTCGGAGAGGAAAAAAAATCAACCATGTTGGATTAGTGGTCGCCGTTGAAAATGATGAAATCAAGTTTATTCATGCCTCAACTTCAAGAGGAGTCATCGTCTCTTCACTAAGAGAGGGCTATTGGAATTATGCCTTCGTAAAAGCAACAAGAATTCTTTAAAAAATGGGTTTGATCAAATTCATTCCGATAAAACTGACAATATTGTTGGTTTTAGGAATTTTGGTGGGATACTTTTTTGAAATAGGGATAGTTTTCCCATTTCTTTTTACCCTTATTTTTCTATCCGCCCTAGGTTTAATCTTGGTTAAACAAAAAAAGACCCTTGGCCTTTCTTTCGGAATAATTGCCGCGCTTACCACCATTTTCCTTGGTGTTCTCATTATTGGAATTGCACAACCAAAAAATGCCATTGACCATTATTCATTTATAACTTCAAACAAACAAGAAACTTGGAAATTAAAAGTCATTGAAGTTCTAAAATCAACCTCCTTTTCAGAACGCTACATTGCAGAAGTAACAGAATACATTTCATATAAAGCTTCAGGGAAAATAGTTCTCAGTAGGGCAATCGACTCAATGGGTCAAAAATTACAGGTAGATGATGAAATCTTAGTTTTTGCGGCCAAAGAGGAAGTTAAGACGCCATTGAATCCACATCAGTTCAATTATAGGGATTACATGTTAAAACAGGGGATTTATCATCAGTTAAAACTAGATGTGAACAACCATACCGTTCTTGAAAATCCATCAAGAACAATTAAAGGTTACGCCGCATCATTACGGCAAAATATCATTACCAAACTTGAACAAACCAATTTCGGGAATGCCGAGTTAGGGATAATACAAGCCTTATTCCTAGGTCAGCGCGATACTGTCTCCGTAGAAATTTATACTGATTATAAGAATGCAGGAGCAGTACATATATTAGCAGTTTCAGGCTTGCATATTGGCATCATATTGTTATTCCTGACATATATTTTTCGTCCCCTTGAACTACTTCCCAAAGGTAAAACCATTAAACTTGTAGTCATTGTTTTTCTACTTTGGTGCTTTGCATATTTGGCCGGTTTATCTGCGTCAGTTGTTAGGGCCGTGACCATGTTCTCTTTTGTTGCCTATGCTTTGTATTTAAATAGACCCAGTAATACGTACAATATATTGGCACTATCTATGTTCTTTATTCTTTTGGTCTTTGATCCCAAACTCCTATTTGATGTTGGGTTTCAAATGAGCTATGCCGCGGTCTTTGCCATCGTCTGGATATATCCATTACTGCAGAAATTTTGGTATCCCAAAAATTGGTTTATTAGAAAGGTTTGGCAATTGTTATCAGTTAGTATGGCAGCGCAGATCGGTGTACTCCCTATCAGTTTATATTATTTTCATCAGTTCCCTGGACTCTTCTTCATTTCCAATCTTCTCATAGTTCCCTTTTTAGGACTGATATTGGGTTTAGGAATTATCGTAATCGCCATGGTACTATTGAACATTGCGCCTCATTCGCTTATAGAACTCTATGATACGATAATCAGTCTAATGAATGCAATCATTAAATGGGTCGCGCAACAAGAAGCCTTTATATTCAGAAACATACCCTTTGATTCCGTTCAATTGGTATTAACCTATGGTTTGTTGATTTCCATGATTTGGATGTTGACCAAGAAATCCTTTAAAAATGTACTTGCCTTTTTAATTTGTATAATCGGTCTTCAACTTTGGTCACTGTACAGTCAATACAACACGAATCAAAAAGAAGAATTTTTAGTACTTCACCAGGCCAAAAATTCAATTTTAACCCATCAAAAAGGCAATCAACTAGAGCTGTTTACAACCGATAGTATTTCTGCCCAAAAAATTGCGACATCGTTTCAAATACATGAAAAGATTGAAAAAGTGAACTACCACCTCATCGGAAACTCCTACAAAATCAATAATCAAAATTTAGTATTGATCGATAGTTCAAGTATCTATGACTTGCCTGCAAGCAACATTGACTACCTAATTCTGACACAATCACCGAAAATCAACCTTGAACGACTTATCGATGCAATACACCCAAAGCATTTGATTGCCGATGGGAGCAATTATAGTAGTTATGTAAAGCGCTGGGCAAAAACCTGTGCCAAAAAAAAGCTCCCTTTTCACTATACTGGTGAAAAAGGAGCTTATACTTTTAAAATCGATTAAACAATAAAGTACTTTTACGCTTTTTCTTCTGCCGTCATTTCATGTTCATCATCCTCCGCTCCGTGCGTCAGCGCCTCTAATTTTTTCCTGAACAACATCACCAAAGCCCCGAAAGCAATACAAAATACGGCAATGCCCGTAAAAACGGAAAATTCGCCAAATTCTGAAGCGGATTCCCCTAATAGTCCTGCTACCTTATTGCCTAAACCAGTCATCGCAAAATAGATGCCCATCATGAAAGAGGCGTATTTAAGTGGAGCAAGTTTAGTTATATAGGATAACGCGACCGGTGAAATACATAATTCCCCAACGGTATGGAATAAATAAGCCAATACCAACCAGTACATGGCAGAAGAGCCATCACTATTGTATTCCCCTGCCGCTGCGGACATAAAGAAAAAGCCAGTACCCATTATAATGAGGCCCAAAATCATTTTGAAGAGCCCTGTTGACAATTTACCCCTTAATTTGCGTTTGGCCCAATACCCGGCAACCGAAGTGCCAAGGAATATGATGAACATAGCATTCAATGATTGAAACCAAGAGGCAGGAATTTCATTGCCAATAAAGGGTAATGAAAAAGTTAGTATTCTATTCGTTTTTTCCGAAGCATAAATGTTCATTAGGCCACCGGCTTGTTCAAAAGCACCCCAAAAAACAATAACCAACATAAATGATATGAACAACACCACTATTCTGTCCTTTTCGATTTTGGTCAATGGCTTATCCAAGGCTTCCTTTTCAGATACTACTTCCGAAGCACCCAAAAAATTACCAACACGCTTTAAGTATTTTTGTCCAACAAGATATTGGATCAAACCCAATGCCATACCAATGCCAGCCAAACCAAATCCATAATGCCATCCATAAACCTCCCCAACCGTACCCACGATCAAACTTGATAAAAACGCCCCGACATTAATACCGATGTAGAAAATGGTAAATCCTTTATCGCGCCTAATATCCCCTTGTTTATATAACCCGCCTACCATAGTGGAAATATTTGGTTTCAACATGCCAACACCGGCAATAATGAATCCCAAGCCAGAGTAAAAAGCCCACATTTGCTCAATGGCCAAGACACTATGGCCAATGACCAATAGAATTCCACCCACTAAAACAGATTTCTTTTGACCAAGAAATTTATCGGCTATCCATCCCCCAGGAATTGAGGCGACATAGACCAGCATGGTATACCACCCATATAAGGCCAGGGCTTCACCATTGGTCCACCCCAAACCGGGATTGTCCTCAGTAGTCTTTGCAACCAAATAAAGTACTAAAATGGCGCGCATACCATAGTACGAGAACCGCTCCCACATCTCAGTGAAAAATAAAATATAAAGTCCAACTGGGTGGCCGAAAAGCTCTTTCTGATGTGCTGGTTTAGTAATTGCTGTCATAATATTTAGTTTGGTTATAGATTTTCCTTAATGAATTCGGTCATTTTGTTGAACAGGTGCAAACGTGTATTTCCACCATAGATACCATGGTTCTTATCTGGGTAAATGGCCCATTCAAATGGCTTGTTCGCCTGAACTAGGGCCTCGACCATACGCATGGTGTTTTGTACATGCACATTATCATCCCCGGAGCCATGAACCAATAGGTACTTCCCCTTTAAAAGTTCCGGATAATTGAAGGGCGAATTATCGTCATAACCACTCGGATTTTCAGCAGGTGTCAACATAAAACGCTCGGTGTAAATGGTATCGTAAAAACGCCATGAAGTGACAGGTGCCACAGCAATTGCCGTTTCAAAAACATCATTCCCCTTGAGAATACAATTCGTTGACATGAAACCACCATAACTCCATCCCCAGATTCCAGTTCGGTTTTCATCGATAAATGCAAGTTCACTCAACTTCTTGGCTGCAGCAATCTGGTCCTCTACTTCATATTTACCCAATTCCTTTTGGGTTACTTTCTTAAAATCCCTTCCTTTTAAACCCGTTCCCCTACCATCAACACAGGCAATAACATAACCATCCGAAGCTAGCATTTGGTGCCAATAATCATTCGCACCTCCCCAACGGTTGGCCACAGATTGCGAACCAGGACCACTATACTGAAATAATAAAAGTGGGTACTGCTTAGTCGCATCAAAATCTTTGGGTTTGATCATATACATATTCAAGTCATTTCCGTTGATTGCCAATGTTGAAAATTCCTTTGTTGCCACATCATAGCCCTTTAGCTTTTCAACAAGCGCCTGATTATCTTTAATATCCTTTATCTTCTCTCCGTTTAGGGCCTTATGCAGCGTATAGCTATAAGGTGATGAAACGCTAGAATGCGTGTTTATGAAATAGGTGAAATCGGCACTAAAATCAGCGGTATT
>CAZHJO010000029.1:0-14966 GCA_964532755.1 uncultured Maribacter sp.
AAGGGTATTATATTACAGGGGATGTTGATTTTGAGAATGTGAGCAAAAAAGCTTCTTATATTACTCCTGTACCCGGGGGAGTTGGTCCAATGACCATAGCCATGTTGTTAAAGAACACCCTGTTAGCCAGAGAAAGACATAGAAGTAGTGATTGATCCTTACAGTTTCTGTGTTATTTTTTTAGAGTCAGTACTATCAATGGGTGTGATGACATCAAGATCGTTGCTGTCGTCATAATCACAGCTGCCCATGCCGATTATGCTTGCCAGTAGAAGTCCAATAAAAAGTATCTTTTTCAAAATCAGTAATTTAGTAGGTATAATCACCAAGTTCCTCTAGTATATAACGCAAGATTCAGTGAATTGTTACCTACTGGTCGCTCCGATGTTTTGATTGATTGCCTGTAAATCAGTATCTTTTGTTGAAAATCAACCTTCAAAATGAAAAAACTGATTCCATTCTTCTATCCCATACTTCTTTGTTTACTAGGGTGTCAACCGAACAATACTAAAATTAGTAGCATTTCGGTTTCTTTTTCTGAAACCGTTAATCCCGAAAAATTGGATGGTCGTTTGTTGTTAATGCTTAGCAATAATGACGAAAAAGAACCCCGATTTCAAATCAATGACGGTCTTAATACACAATTGATATTCGGTATGAACGTAGATGGAATGGTTGCTGGCGAAAATATAACCTTTGATGATGCGGTATTCGGTTATCCGTATTCACGTCTATCCGATGTGCCCCCCGGAGCGTATAATGTACAGGCATTATTACATGTGTACGAAACCTTTGATCTTTCAACAGGGCATACGGTAAAGTTACCAATGGATAATGGCGAAGGACAACAATGGAACAAGTCTCCAGGGAACTTGTACAGTACACCATTTAAGATTACAGTGACTGGGGATGGTGTTCAAAATGTTGAGGTAGTTATGGACCAAATCATTCCACCGATTGAAGAACCTGCCGATACTGAATGGATAAAACATATCAAAGTGAAATCTGAAAAACTGTCCGAATTCTGGGGTAGGGATGTCTATTTAGGAGCTCATGTGTTATTGCCTAAAGGATTCAATGAGCATCCAGAAGCCAAATATCCCTTGATGGTTTTCCATGGTCATTTTCCATCTGATTTTGGGGGCTTTAGGACCACCCCACCAGATCCTAATATGAAACCGGAGTATTCTGCCCGCTTTGACCTGGAAGGCTATAATATCATCCAAGAGCAAGAATCATACGATTTTTACAAACGATGGAATGAACCTGATTTCCCTAGGTTTTTAATCATTGAAATACAGCATCCAACGCCTTATTACGATGATTCCTATGCTGTTAATTCTGCGAGTCAAGGACCCTACGGCGATGCCATAACCTATGAACTCATACCCGAAATTGAAAGACAGTTCAGGGGAATGGGCGAAGGATGGTCACGCTTTTTATACGGAGGTTCAACAGGTGGCTGGGAAGCTTTGGCGGTACAAGTCAAATATCCCGGGGAATACAATGGCTGTTTTGCAGCCTGTCCCGACCCAATTGATTTTAGGGCCTATTGCCTTACCAATATTTACGAGGACGATAATGCATATTATTATAATAGCGAACACAAACAGCTCGAAGTACCCTCGCATCGAAATTATTTGGGCCAAATACAATCCACTTTAAGACAAGGCAATCACCTGGAATTGGTCTTGGGGGATAAATCAAGATCCGGGCAACAATGGGATATTTGGGAGGCTACTTATTCACCCCAAGGTGATGACGGTTACCCTGTGCGACTTTGGGATAAAATGACGGGTGATATTGACCATGAAATTGCGGAATATTGGAAGGAAAATTATGATTTGCGCTATATTTTGGAACGTGATTGGGATAAATTAGGGGATAACCTAAAGGGTAAAATTCATATTTATTGCGGTGATATGGATAATTACTATCTGAATAATGCGGTGTATTTGATGGAAGATTTTTTGGAGAATACCTCTGAACCTTACTATGGTGGCGAGGTGACCTATGGGGATAGGGATGAACATTGTTGGAATGGTGATCCAGAATTGCCAAATGCCATAAGCCGTATGCGATATAACACAATGTATGTTCCAAAAATCATGAAACGCATTGCAGAAAGTGCTCCTAAAGGAGCAGATTTAACCAGCTGGAGATATAAATAATTTAATGAAAAACACAACGAATATTGTCTCTTGGGCCATTTTTGTGGTTCTTGCCGTAGCGGTGGGCCTATATCCACTTACCTACTTTTTCGTTGATAGAAAATTTGGGCTCTTAGCCTCTAAATCTGAAGAATTACTAACCGATACTCTTTGGAATATTGGTTTTTACGGCCATATCTTATTGGGCGGTTTGGCCCTATTCATCGGATGGGCCCAATTCAGTAAAAAGTTGAGAGCGGTCAATTTAAAAGTGCATAGGAATGTGGGAAGGGTTTATATCATTTCTGTGTTGATAAGCGGTATCTGCGGAATTTATATTGCCTTCTTTGCCACAGGCGGTATTATTGCTTCATTCGGCTTTATCAGTTTAGGTATAATCTGGCTGTTTACAACATTAAGGGCATACATTGCTGTGCGCAATAAGGACCTTAGCCTGCACAAAGGATTTATGATCTATAGTTATGCTGCCTGTTTCGCCGCAGTTACCCTTCGGATATGGCTTCCTTTATTGAATATTGTCTTTGATGACTTTGTTGTGGCCTACCGTATTGTCGCATGGTTATGTTGGGTCCCGAATATGGTATTTGCCTATTTCTGGATTAGAAAGAGGGGTTTTGCAATAGGTTGATAACATAAACTATTAGCTTAATATATACTTTTTAATATATGCTTTGCTATCAATCAGGCCATAATTTCAACAACATTTCATTACCTTGTATTTTCTTATTTCAAGAATTAAAATTCATATTAAGTATGAAAGAAAAACTTATAGCACTCGGTTTGGTATTGGGAATGTTTTTTGCCAGCCATGCCCAAACAGGTAAAGTTTACGACAACCTGTCCATGACCAGTAAAATCTTGAATGGTGAACGTAAATATGCGGTGTATTTACCACCTGATTATGGGACTTCGGAGCGCAGTTATCCTGTATTGTACTTATTGCACGGTGCGACAGACGACCATACGGGATGGGTACAGTTCGGCGAGGTTATGGGAATCACCGACAAGGCCATCCGAAATGGAAACGCCACACCGATGGTTATTGTAATGCCAGATGCAGATACCGGTCGAATGGGTTATTTCAATGCAGGGGATTGGAAGTATGAGGATTTCTTTTTTGAGGAATTCATGCCACATGTAGAAAAGAAATATCGTATTAAAAGTGAAAAAAGATACCGCGCCGTGGCAGGCCTTTCAATGGGCGGTGGGGGCTCTTTTATGTATGCCTTGCATCATCCAGAATTGTTTTCTTCTGCATGTCCGCTAAGCGCCTATGTGGGCCCTTTGACCATCAAGGAACTGGAAGAACGTATGGCTTGGTACAAAGAAGAATATACCAAAACCGAATTGAAGGACTATTTTGAACGACACAATGCCATCAAATTAATAGAGCGTATGCCCGTTGACGATATCAAATCGGTTCGTTGGTACATTGATTGTGGTGATGATGATTTTCTTTTCGAAGGCAATAGTTTGGTTCATATAGCCATGAAAAAGAAAGAAATACCCCATGAATATAGGGTAAGGGATGGTAGTCATAGTTGGACATATTGGCGAGATTCCCTACCCAAAGTCCTTGAATTTGTATCGCAAGGCTTTCATCAATATTAAATTTAAAAATGAATACAAAAAGATTAATCGTTCAGGTTATTGCAGCCATCCTTTTGTACGTTATCATTTCCCTGATATTGGAAAAAGAATATTCGAATGAAATTATTCTTCGTGAAGTTATCGAAGGTATCATTTTTGGTTTTTTATATGGCGTATTTATCTGGTTTAGGGAAAAATGGAAAAATAAGGGATGATTACATTGTGCATCATGATTTGATGCACTAGGCGAAATTATCGAGACCTCTTTTTTATTGCCAATTACTTAGCGAACAATTGCCCCATATCCTTAAAAGCCTTGAATTCCAGTGCGTTCCCGGCAGGGTCTAAAAAGAACATGGTTGCTTGCTCCCCTACAAGCCCTTTGAATCGTATGTAGGGTTCAATGATGAATTCCACTCCTTTTGCTTTCAGTTCTTCTGAAAAAGAATGAAAGATGTCCCACGTGAGAACCACTCCGTAATGTGGTACGGGTACATTCTTGCCATCCACGGGGTTAGTGTGTAATTCCTCAGTTTCCTTCGGTTTGTAATGAATAACCAATTGATGTCCAAACAGGTTAAAATCTACCCAGTGATCGCTACTACGACCTTCCTCACAATTAAGGATTTCTTTATAGAATTTTCGGCATTCGGTCAAATTATGAACGGGTATGGCAATATGGAATGGCGATACGTTTTGCATGCTCAAAAGTTTGTTTAAAAGTAGACTTTTTCTATGATCTTATGAAGTCCATTATATGAAGATTCACTTGGTCTTGATGCATGGAATGCCCAAGCCCTTTAGTTCTGAAAAACGAGCTATTCTTCCATGTTTTATGTACGCTTTCAGAGGCACTAAAAGGAGCAATGGCATCTTCTTCATCATGTATGATGAGCCCTTTTTTTGACAAATGCCCCTTAAAATTTGAAGTTGAGAAATCCGCAATGCCAAAGCCAAATAAGGCCTTGAAGTGGTCATCTAATCCGTTGAGGACCTTGTCATTGAATTTAAGGATCCGCTGATAATCATTCATGATATCTTGAAGCCTTGAGGGTGATCCAATGGTTATGATTTTTTCAATTTCCTCATTGGGGTATTTTTCTTGATGGTACAATGTATTCATACCTCCCACAGAATGGCCAATTACAATTTTAGGTTTGTAGGTGTCTGCAACAACTTTGGTACATTCAGTATATAAGGGCACATTCAAGATGGCACCTGTAGAATGCCCATGTGCGGGAGCGTCAAAAGCAACTATGTTGTAGCTTTCCTTTTTTAAGAAGGTAATCAAGTTTCGCCACCGAAAGGCATTGCTTTCCCATCCATGTAAAAGCAAAACTGTTTCGTTCTCCCCTTGCCAATGATACGTCTGTATCTCTTCGTTCGCCGCTTTTAATCTTCGACTTTTGGCCTGTTCCAAAAAATCGTGCTGTTCAGGTCTTACTTTACCTTTCCTTGGCGTACAGAAAAGTCTAAAGGCTTTAGCTGCCGCTCTTTGCTTTGAAATGGCCGCCAATAGATTAAAATAGGAGCCGTAAGCCAAGGGAAGGTATTTATTTATAGTTTTTTTCATAATACTTCAGTTACTTTTTGTAACTTACTCTATAATTAATACTAATGTATGGAAATTTTTAGCAAAATAAAAGCGGTTTAAAAAAGGACACAAGGTATACAAATGGAAACTATTACTGAGAATCAGAAGATTAAGGTTGCAAAAAAAATAAAAAAAATGTTTGGGCATGTTGATCGCCGAAACATTGAATTTTGTCCTATTAGGGATGTGATGTCATTGGCATCGGACAAGTGGAGTATTTTGATTTTCCTCTATCTGGGCTATTATCCAGTATTGCGGTTCAATAAGTTAAAAAAAAACATCTATGATATCTCGAACAAAGTTTTGAGTGAGCGCCTCAAAATGTTAGAGGGGGATGGTTACATCTCAAGAAAGTTATATGCAGAGGTACCTATTCGAGTTGAATATAGCTTAACTGATTTTGGTCATTCATATTTGCAGAAATTATTGGAGTTGACAGAGTGGGCCGAAAAACATAAAGGAACTGTCATTTCGAATAGAGCGGATTATCAGAAATCCACTTAGTCGGTCACAGCGTTCCAAATATCCAAATATATCTTCCAATTATTGGCTTCTTTCTTCCAAATGATGACATATTTGCCTTTCCATTCAATTGTTGAGCCATCCGGTTTTTTAGTACTTCCCTCATAGTAGCCATAGTCATGGGCATACTTGCCGATTATTTTAATCTCCTTGGGATTTATTTTGTGGTGTATAATTTTAGTGTCTTTGGGAAGTATCCATCTCTTTTTAATAGCATCACGACCTTCAATTATTTTGGTGTTGTCTGGGAATATCTTACCATCTGCGGTATAGGATTTGGCTAGCGTATCATAATCCCCATCCATATATGCTCTGGAAAAAGTTTCAATAGCTGCCAGTATCTTTAGTTTTTCATCCTCATGATTAGCTGTTTTTCTCTTTATACAGGCAATTTTCCAGGTGGGTAATGCGAATGATCCATCCTTGGTTACCCATTCTCCACGCCAATTGAAGCCATTTTCATCAATATGCGAGAAAGTTATTTTATAAAATCCATCCATGCCATTTGGGGCTTTTTGCTCATTGTAGAGTACAATATCCCCTGCATTGGTTTTAGTACCCTCCCATACAGGTAATCTGGTTGAGGGTGTGATTGTATTATAATAATGAACATACCAAAGCGAACTATCGGCGATGAACTGTCTTATGCTTCCTGAATGTCTTCCATCGGCTTTTAGGGTTTCATCCTGAATCGCCATACCGTTCATGATATATTTAAAGCGCCAGATCATATCAACGGGTTCAGCCCAGGTTCGGTCGGGATTTCTAGAAATTGATTTACAGTCGCATTCACCAATTAATGGCGCATAATCAAGTATTTGCTGTGGTGCATCAGGATTTGGTAGTCCAAAGGGATGGTCCGTTGAAGGCGCATATTCATATTGCGAATATGAGATGCCAATTGTACATAAAAGGGTAAAGAGAATAGCTACTTTTTGCATGAGGTGGTCATTTGTTGTTTCAAAATACCAAACTCCCCATCCCTAAAAGAATAATTAGGAAGAAATTAACTCCGTAGTAAAATAGTATTCGGCGCTAATGTTCCCAACCCACCATCAAATATTTGATTTTAGCGTCGTCTGGAACCTGAACTGCATCTATCATCGGACTGGAAACATAACGCAGACTTGCGGGTAGTTCGCTTTTATCAATTGTAAAATAAACGTCACTGTCTTTAACAAAAATCACAATATTGTTGATTGAAGTAACTATTTTCCGAATGGTATATTTTTCTTTGATGTCCTTGAAAGTACTGTTGAGACCTATGCCTTTCTCTGTTTTGAATCTTGGGTCGTTTACCCTAACATTCTGGACTTTGGGAATGCTATCGGTATTGGGGGTTATGGTCAATAGATGACTTCCTCCTTTCTCATAGATATTTATGCTTCTAGCGCCAAAGCCCAAGGCTAATTTCATGGTATCCCTAACAACTGAATCTTGATCATAAATGACACCTAGATCCCGAACAAGACTAATCTTATCGAGTTTCCCAACACTTGTATTGGTAATCAGAAAAGTAGTGTCTTTCTCTTTAATACATTGCGCCATAAACGTAAAAGAGCAGATGATGATAACAGCAAAAATCTTCTTCATAGATACTATCGCATTACTTTTTTCAATACCCCTAAGACCCCGCGAATAAAAGTAGCACTCGTCAATACTTTGATGACCGGGTTTTGCCTAGTACTTCGTCTAGTAGACGTTCTCTTTCTACCAGTGGGCTTGTTTCTTTCTTTCTCGGCTTCTTTTTCGGCCTTTTCTATTTTTTCATTGAGTATTTCATAGGCACTTTCGCGATCGATTGTTTTATTGTATTTATCAACCAATCCTGAACTCTTGATAACCGACCTTAATTCCCCATCGGTCAGTACATCCATGCGGCTCATAGGTGCACGTAAGAGTGTAGCGGCCAGTGGAGTGGGTCGCCCTTTTTCATCCAATGCTGAAATCAATGCCTCACCAATACCCAATGAAGTCAATACTTCTTTGGTATCATAATAATCTGAAATTGGGTAGTTCTCTGCTGTAAGCTTTATTGCCTTTCTGTCCCTTGCCGTAAAGGCCCGCAAAGCATGTTGTACCTTAAGACCCAATTGTGCCAATACCTCATTGGGAACATCCGTGGGGTTTTGGGTGACAAAATAAAGACCAATCCCTTTTGAACGAATGAGTTTAACTATACTTTCAATTTGGTCTAACAATGCGCGAGATGCTTCCTTAAAGATCAAATGGGCCTCATCAATGAATAATATGAGCTCAGGCCTATCACTATCTCCTTGTTCTGGGAATGTAGAATATATTTCGGCCAAAAGACTCAGCATAAATGTGGAGAACAGTTTTGGACGGTCTTGAATATCAGTTAAGCGAATAATGTTTATATAGCCTCTTCCTTCTTCATCGATCCTGGTTAAATCATCAACCTCAAAAGATTTTTCCCCAAAGAACAATTCTGCACCCTGTTGTTCCATTTCAATGATCTTTCTCAGAATGGTACCCGTAGAACTCGTTGAAATTCGCCCATATTCCTTAGTGAATTCCTTTTTGCCTGCCCCAGTGGCATACTGCAATACCTTTTTAAAGTCCTTTAAATCAAGAAGTGGCAATTTATTGTCGTCGCAGTATTTAAAAACAACGGCAACGATACCCTCTTGTGTTTCGGACAAATCAAGTATTCTTGAGAGTAGTACAGGTCCAAATTCGGAAACCGTAGCCCTTAATTTCACCCCGTCTTGTTCTGAAAGGGAAAGAATCTCAACAGGAAAATTTTTAGCTTCGAAAGGAATCCCGATTTTTTCATGGCGTTCATCTATTTTAGGATGCCCGGGACTTGGTTCCGCGATACCACTTAAATCTCCTTTTAGGTCCATAAGCAATACCGGGATTCCTTTATCCGATAAATTCTCTGCAATAACCTGAAGGGTTTTTGTTTTACCTGTACCTGTCGCCCCGGCTATCAGACCATGACGGTTCAAGGTTTTTAAGGGAACTTTCACAAGGGCATTGGTAACAGCCTCGCCATTGAGCATGGCAGCACCCATTGTTATAAATTCACCTTTAGTGGTATATCCTTTTTCTATATGTGCAAAGAATTCGTCTTTGGTACTCATTTGGCTTTAAGTTTGGATAAAAATAATAGATTTTTTTTCGGTTTAGAAGTTTATGGGTTTAAATGTTTATAAAGGGTGATCCATACGATTTTGGTCTGTCGTCATATTAGGTCCTGATTTGGAATTTGATGTTTGTAATTTGGAAATACCATGTTATGGGGTCTATCTTTGCGAAATGGTAAATGAGGAAGTTTTAGCAATGGTAGACAAAGGATTGATGCTTCCGTTAATGGAAGAGTTTTATACAATTCAAGGTGAGGGCTATCACAAAGGAACGGCTGCCTATTTTATTCGCATCGGGGGTTGTGATGTTGGCTGCCATTGGTGTGATGTAAAGGAAAGTTGGAATGCTGAAACACATCCGCCGACTGATATTCAAAGTATTGTTGAAAAAGCGGCTATGAATTCTGACACCATCGTTGTTACCGGAGGTGAACCATTGACTTGGGATATGGGTCCCTTGACCAAAGCATTGAAGGCAAGAAATGTACAAACCCATATAGAAACTTCGGGGGCTTATGAGCTTACAGGGATTTGGGACTGGATTTGCCTTTCACCCAAAAAAAACAAATTACCCTCGGGTAAAATCTTTGAAAAGGCCCACGAACTTAAAATAATAGTTTATAACAAGCACGATTTGATTTTTGCCGAGGAACAAGCTGCAAAAGTCAATAGGGATTGCATTTTATATCTACAACCGGAGTGGAGTGTGCGTGAAAAAGTGACACCTCTAATCGTCAACTATGTTATGGAAAATCCAAAGTGGAAGGTATCGCTACAAACCCATAAGTACTTGAATATTCCTTAGGTTGGTCAATAGTCAGTAGTCAGGTATTAACATTGGGGCTAGGGTTTACCTACCGCCGTTGTCCTGAAGGTCTAAAACACATTCATGGCCTAAATCCGGTGCATCCACAATTCCTTTGGACGCCCTGTTTTCCAGCATTTTTTTCATTCCTGCTCCAAATTGCAATTCAGCACGCATAAGACAACCCTGAACATTACAGTGGTTTTCTGCATCAACATCTTCGTGATCGTTGACGGGGGCTGAGCCTAAATTCACCAATCCCAATAAATGTCCAAATTCATGGTTCAAAGTAGCGGTCTCCACATCACTCACGGCAACCAAGCTACTTTTACTCGCCAAGGTGCGAATAGTGTCTTCATAAATAACCATTGAAGTGTTCAAATACACCGCACCTAGGGTAACCAAATCTTCTTCTTCCTTATCATCTTCAGAAGGTACGTCGGCGAAGTAGATATAGATGGCTAAAGTGCTACCATCATTATAGATAGTTCTATTTTCCTGCTCTAAATCAACGATCTCTTCCAATGTCAATTTCTCTTCATTGGGAGATGGCAATTCTTTATAGGTCAACACAATATCCTGTTTGAAGGAGTGCTGTCTTAGAAAGGAAACGAAGTTGGTCATTGCAGTCGATGTTGGTCTAAAACCATCGACATAGGCAATTTCTACTTGTAGTTTATCAAAGGTGTTGTTAGAGAGAATTTCGTTGGCTGAATCTCCTGTGGCCTTTAAATTGGCTGTCTTATCTATCTGGATCGGATTAGGTTCATTGTCATCCGAGTTTTTTGAACAGGCTATTGCCAATCCCAAAAACAAAATAAGTACCGCTAAAAATCGAATTTTCATAGCTTAATTTTTAGAATGTAAAAAGATAACGCAAAAAACGTGCCCACTAGTATTATTTGGAAATTAATCTGGCTAAATAGTCGTAATGTTTCCCGCTACTTACTAGTTCGCAAGTAAATTTGTTATCCCAAGCGGCTTTCTGTAATGTATTAAAATCCAAATACAACCAAGGAAAAGGATCGCTTGTTTCCCCATTATATTTCATTGTGAATTCCACTTCACCATAATAATTGGGCTCAGTAAGACAATCCCGATAAGTATCGTACGTATCTTCATCATTATCGAACATATAAATGATATCGCTAGAATCCAATAGGATTTGTCCATTTGGATGTAAAAGTGATTTAAAATGGGTAAGATATGTCTTTAATAATTCGAGTTTGCCTACAATGCCAATTCCGTTCATTAACAACAGCAGTGTATCGAATTTTTGGTCTTTATAGTCTAGGATTGAGCAGTTTTTGGTTGATTTTACACCTCTGTCCAAACAAGTTTCTATGGCCCCTTTGGAGCTGTCCAGCGCAGTTACCTGAAACCCCTTATCTATGAGATAAAGACTGTGGCTGCCTGCACCACAGCCGATATCCAATACATTTCCCTGGCAGAGTTCCAACGCTTTTTGTTCAATTTGGGGCATTTGATCAAATGTTCTGAAAAGATAGGGTACGGGAATCGTATCCTCCTCATCCAAAGAGGAAAAAGTCGTGATATCTTCAATGTAATATCCTTTTTGGTAATCCCGTAAGGCATTGCCGAAAATATCCATTAGCTTTTAATTCGTATTTTGCATGCAAAAGTGGGATTTTAAACCCAATCTAAAATACCGATAGTGCATCACTTCAACAAATTTATATTTTGCTTTCTTATGATTCCTATGGTATTGAACGCACAGGAATCAAGTTATACAAAGGATATATCTGATTATTTGGATCGTAATGGTACAATGTTGCAATACGAATATGCATATGGCGAACTATTGAAAATGCTAAGTAGTAATTTTCCGGAAAATGAGAACAATGCACAAGGGTGGGAATATTTAAGGGCCAATAAGGAGAAGGCATTGGGTGAGATGAAATCCTTGATTATTCCTATTTACAAATCGAACTTTACGCATAATGAAATCAAACAAATGTCTGCTTTCTATAGCTCTGAGGCCGGACTTCAGTTGATAAATGACCGTTCTAAAATGACCCAGGCACATAAAGAAGTGCTCAATACATTTTATAATTCAACTACTGGTCAGAAAATAATAAGCAAGCAAGAAGTACTTTCCATAGAAATATCGAAGGTTTCTGAAAATTGGAGCAGGGACTTGTATGAAACTTCTTTAAGCTTGTTGAATAATGGATGAGGTTTTAAAACAACTTCCCATAAGGGCAAAAGAGAAGCAGCGAGCGAACAAGAAGTTTTTTGCCAAACTAAAAAAAAGACCTCCAAAAAATCTGGATTATATCATGCAGGAACTGCATGAGACCGAGTTTCTAAACACCGACTGTCTCACTTGCGCCAATTGTTGCAAAACTACCGGCCCACTTTTTACTTCAAGCGATATTGCCCGAATTTCGAAGCATTTCAGAATGAAGCCCCAAAAGTTCATAGAACAGTATTTACGAATCGATGAGGATAATGATCATGTACTTCAGCAAGTACCCTGTACTTTTTTAGGAGATGATAATTATTGTTCTATATATGACGTTCGGCCCAAGGCCTGCCGTGAGTTTCCACATACAGATCGAAAGAAATTCCATCAAATAGATAAACTGACCTTAAAGAATGTAGCCATCTGTCCTGCGGCTTTCACTATAGTCGAGACCTTGAAAAAGAAACTATCAACTTAATTGTATAACAGGTATTTGGCTCGGATTTTTCTGAATTTTTCTAAATTTGGTCGCCAGGTTTTCTTTATTTCCTCCTCTGAAAGTCCATTTTCAATTTGTTGCTGAAGTTTTTCGGTCCCGGCATGTTTCGTAAAACCACTTGTATTGAAAACCAATTCCTTGTCCTTGGCGTTTTTATAAGCATCAATAAGCCATTTCAGTGAAACTTCGTTCATTTTTGGAATCTCGGATAAATCCTTGCCATAACAAACCTTTCCATTTTCCTTTGGGTTTTTAGAACCAAAATTTGGTTGAGGCCAGTACCTGAAATTATACTGCGTACTATCGAGGAAAGAAGCGCCATATCGCTGAAACTGGAACTCGGTTCCCCTTCCTGCATTGATGTTGGTTCCTTCAAACAGTCCAAGACTGGGATATAGGTTTATCGCAGTATCAGAAGGTAAGTTCGGAGAGGGTCTAATACTTAAACTATATGCTGCTCCATGACTGTAATTCTCTAAGGGTATGACCGTTAAATCCACTTTGGATTGGTTTGCTAACCAGCCTTCAGTATTGATCATATTGGCATATTCGCCAATGGTCATCCCATAAACCAAGGGAATAGTAGTCATGCCCAAAAAACCGGTATGCTCTTTCTCCATGGTCGGACCATCAACATAATGGCCGTTCGGATTAGGCCGGTCCAAAACAATAACGGGAATCTTGTTTTCGGCACAGGCTTCCATAACCAGTTGCATCGTAGCGATATAGGTGTAAAAACGAACGCCTACATCCTGGATATCGAAGAGTATCACATCCAAATCCTGTAAAAGTTGATCCGATGGTTTTCTGTTTTTGCCATAAAGTGAAATCAGGGGCAATCCGGTTTTAGTATCAAGTCCGTCTTTCACGTGTTCTCCGGCATCGGCCTGTCCTCTAAACCCATGTTCAGGTGCAAAAACCTTTTGAATAGCTATATTGAGGCTCAAAAGTGAATCTACCAAGTGGGTATGACCTTCGTTATTTTTAAAGATTACACTGGTTTGATTGGCAACGATTCCGACTTTTTTTCCTTTTAACAATCCCAGATATTCCTGAGTCCTATTGGCGCCAACTATTATTGGCTTTATTTCTTCCTGTACACTGTTCGCAGTTTTGTCCCCTTCTAAATTTTTAGATGATTTTTCAGTGTTTCCACAGGCCGACATTACTAAAACCCATAAGAAAACTGTACTTTTGAAACTGGATAAAAACGCCATAATTTGAATTTAGAATATTTTATAGCTAAACGACTCATTAGGGGTAAGGAGCATAAAATTAGCATATCTGCACCAATAATAAAAATAGCCATTGCCGCTATTGCCATTAGTGTTTTTATGATGTTGATTGCAATAGCAACAGGAGTTGGTCTTAAGCACAAGATTCGTGAAAAGGTAGCAGCTTTTAACGGTCATATTCAAATTTACAACTACGATAACAATACTTCCGATGTTTCTGTTGTACCGGTTTCCATAGAGCAGGAATTTTATCCTGAATTTACTTCTGTTGAAGGCATTTCCCATGTGCAGGCGGTAGCGACTAAAGGCGGCATTATCAGAACGGAGAATACTTTTGAAGGCTTTATTGCCAAAGGTGTTGGTAGAGATTATAATTGGGAGGTGTTCAAAGAATATTTGGTTGAAGGTGAATTGCCCGATTATACCGGTAATTTGAATACCGAGGTTTTGCTTTCCCGATTAATGGCAAATCGATTACAATTTAAGATCGGGGATTCTTTTTCGGCTTTTTTCCCCAAGGAGGAAGATCCCTTAAAACCAAACCAACGAAAATTAAAACTCGTTGGTATTTACGATAGTGGTTTTGAGGAGATAGATGGCCTGTTTGTTTATATTGACCTTCGCCATATTCAGCGTATGAACAAATGGGAAGATACCCAAGTAGGTAATTTTGAGGTCTTTTTAAATAGTTTTGATGATATTGACGAAAAGAGCAGGGAGATATATGGTAAGATCGTATCTACTTTGGATACGCAGACGGTTATTGGTAAGTACTACAAAATCTTTGAATGGATTGGGCTCTTCGACTTTAATATTGCCCTGATCATAGGTATAATGATTATTGTGGGTGGCATTAATATGATTACGGCCTTGTTGGTGCTTATACTTGAGCGTACCCAGATGATCGGTATTTTAAAAGCCTTGGGATCCGCCAATTGGAGTATTCGTAAGGTTTTTTTGTACAATGCCGCATATTTGATTGCAATTGGGCTTTTTTGGGGCAATTTATTGGGATTGGGCTTTATTTGGATCCAGGGCAAATACCGCCTCTTAAAATTTCCAAATCCAAAGGAGTACTATATTGAATACATTCCGGTTCATATTGATTATGCAACGGTGCTATTTCTCAATATAGGAGTATTGGTATTATGCTTATTAATGCTGCTTGTACCATCGTATATTATTACCAAAATAAATCCGGTTAAGGCCATAAGGTTTGAATAGCCTGCACGCA
>CAZHJO010000030.1:0-14807 GCA_964532755.1 uncultured Maribacter sp.
CATAATTTGTAATTTAATGGATAACAAAGGTACTAAAAACTTATTAGTTTCCCGTAAATATTAACGCAAGAGCTTTTTTTTAATTGCATGAACTAGAATTAAAATTATTACGTATTTAAATGTACTGTTGCTGTGATAGGGTTGTGTTATAAAAAAGTAAAGAACCTCTATTAATTCAAATCTAAGTTTATCTTTGCGGGTAATGGCTAAAAAAGTAAAGAAAAGGAAGGATATCAAAAGAAAGCTACTACATAAGTACCGCTTGGTAATCCTAAATGAAAGTACTTTTGAAGAAAAAATAAGTTTTAAACTAAGTCGTTTGAATGTTTTTGTTACGGGATCTCTTTGTATTATTGGATTAATTGGTCTAACCATCTTATTGATAGCCTTTACACCACTTCGTGAATATATACCCGGATATTCTTCTACCAGATTAAAGCGACAGGCTACCGAACTCACTTATAAGACGGATTCCCTAGTAAACACCTTAAATTATACCAATAAGTATTTAGATAACATTAGGATGGTTCTTAGAGGGGATATTGAAAATACCGAGATTAATAGGGATTCCTTGTTTGAGCAATTTAAATTAGATCCATCAAGCGTTGATTTGAACCCGATCAAAGAAGATTCGATGCTAAGGGCAGAGGTGGCCTTGGAAGACAAATACAATCTATTTGAAAGAAATAGTGACAAATCTAACTTGGTATTGTTCCCTCCCTTAAGCGGAACACTATCTGAAAATTACAATAGAGAGAAGAAACATTTTGCCGTAGATGTGGTAGCCCCAAAGGACACGCCCATCAAGGCCGTTGCAAACGGAATTGTCATTTTTGCCGAATGGACCACAGAAACGGGTTATGTGATAATCCTAGAGCACAAAGATGGGCTTTTGAGTGTTTATAAACACAATGGCTCTTTAAGCAAAGCGCAAGGAGACATTGTTCGTGCAGGAGAGGTGATAGCCTCCGTTGGCAATACGGGTGAATTTACTACTGGACCCCATTTGCATTTTGAACTTTGGGATAATGGAAACCCCGTAAACCCACTCGATTTTATAGATTTTAAGTGATATGTCAATAAAATCTTTAGCTGCCAGGATTTTCGCAGGGCGTGTAGCCAGGAAAACCGCTAAATGGGCTAATCGCCCCATGGAGACCCAAAAAATTGTATTCAAAGAGTTAATTGCAGCGGGCAGTAAGACGCTTTTTGGAAGGAACCACAATTTTTCAGGGATACGCAATCACCAAGAATTTGTAAATAAAGTACCTATACGGGACTATGAAGAACTAAAAGACTATGTAGAAATGGTCGTAGCCGGCGATTCGGATGTTCTTTGGCCAGGAAAGCCCATTTATTTTGCGAAAACTTCGGGAACAACTTCCGGTGCCAAATACATTCCGATTACTAAAATGTCTATTAAAAATCAAGTTGAAGCATCAAGGAATGCCATCCTCAACTACATCAATGAGACAGGGAATGTAGATTTTGTCGATGGTAAAATGATATTTCTTCAAGGCAGTCCGGAACTCGATGAAAAAAATGGCGTAAAACTGGGTAGATTATCGGGTATTTCAGCTCATTATGTGCCCAACTACCTTCAAAAAAATAGATTGCCTAGCTGGGAAACGAATTGCATAGAGGACTGGGAAACCAAAGTAAATGCAATTGTTGATGAGACCATTAATGAGGACATGACCGTTATTGCAGGTATTCCTTCTTGGGTTCAGATGTATTTTGAAAAATTAAGTGCAAAAGGCAACCAAAAGGTTGGGGAAATGTTCAAAAATTTTCAGTTGTTTATTTACGGCGGTGTGAATTACGAGCCATACAGGGCCAAATTCGAGCACCTTATTGGAAGAAAAGTCGATAGTATAGAGCTGTTTCCGGCAAGTGAGGGTTTTTTTGCCTATCAAGATTCACAAACCGAAAAAGGAATGTTGTTGCTATTGAATTCAGGAATTTTCTATGAATTTGTTAAAGCAGATGATTTTTTTACCGAGGATAGAAAGCGACTAACCTTAAAAGACGTTAAAATCGGGATTAATTATGTAATGATAATTTCTACTAATGCTGGACTATGGGCCTATAACCTTGGAGATACCGTTCAGTTTATTTCATTGAATCCCTTTAAAATTGTAGTATCAGGTAGAATCAAACATTTTATTTCGGCCTTTGGTGAACATGTAATTGCAAAAGAGGTTGAAGAAGCCATGCAAAAGGCGGTTGAAAATACAGATGCCAGAATCAATGAATTCACTGTAGCACCAAAAATAGCACCTAAAGAAGATGAACTCCCCTATCATGAATGGCTCGTTGAATTTGAAAGGCTTCCTACTGACATGGAAAGTTTTATTCAAATATTGGATACTTCACTACAAGAACAGAATAGCTACTACTTTGATTTGATAGATGGCAAAATACTACAAACGCTTAAAATCTTACCTATAAAAATCGGTGGTTTTCAGGAATATATGAGGTCTATTGGTAAGCTGGGCGGACAAAACAAAGTGCAGCGTCTTTCAAATGATCGCAAGATTGCAGAGGGCTTGTCTGAATTTGCCAGGGACAATTGATTTCCTATTTATAACTTGAAACGCTGGTTCTTAATCATCAATTTAAATTGTAATTTTGCATGAACTTATTGTATGAATCCAAGAACTAATACTACTAGGGCGCAAGAATCCACAAATGCAATAGAACGTTTGTACATAACAATGCGACACTTGTTCAATCGTGGGTTCTATAAACCTATGGGTGTTTCAGGCGAAACACTTAGAAATGCACTCTTACAGCTAAGACCTGAAATATACGGCTCTATAGCCGAAGAAAAAGCAGAGTTAAACGGACTTGTTTATGTTTTGGAACGTCTGCCTGAAGGTATTGAGCAATGCAGGTTTATTAACCTTACTTCAGACGAAGGTTATGGGAAGGCACATTTTGAGGCAATAGTTCCACCTAAGAGAAGAAGAAATTGTTATCGTATTGATGACGAACAGATGAATATTGAGATTACCCGTGGGCGTTCAGACATCTATGACATACTAACACATCTCACCTTTTTGTTCATTGAATCATATAAGATATCAAAACGCGTTCTTATTGAGGACACTGACAAAACCATTCGAGATTGGGATAAATTGGAAACTGCTGTTACCAAGAAAAAACTTTCACAATCGGATCGCGAAGTGGCCTTAATTCACACTGCCAATATTTTAGGCCGGTCTTTTGAGGAAATATTGGAGTTTTATCAAAAATTCGCTTCAAAAAAACATCCGGAAAGATTTCTACATATAATTTATTGGATGGGCAAATTGGCTATAGAAGAAGAGGTAACGGGGAACAAACGTGCCATAACCTTTACCTCGTTGCTGCGCGAAAGATTGGGCCATCATATTCATGGTGAGCGTTGGGCCAATACGATAAAAGAGGTACTGGCAAAAAATGATTTGCTGTCCAGACCTGTGCATATAATAAGTGCCAATATGCATAGTGTCATGAATTCGTTATTTGCGAAGAAGGCATTGAACAAGGAATATCCCAATAACGGCTCTTTAGAAATTTATGAAGCTTTAAGTTCCCAAGAAAACAATGGGTTGCAGCAAAAAGTAAGCGCAATTGCTGAAAAGAATGGTATGATTACCATTGAAGATATTTCTGGGACCAATATAGATGTTCAGATTTTTGATTTGGTTAAATTAGGGAAAGATGCCTGTTGTTATGATTTACCAAAGGGTATTTCAGATGATGAAAAACCTGTTATATTTGTGATGGACTATGCCTTTGGCGAACAGGCTTATGAAACCATTGACGAGTTATTAAAACCATATAAGAGTACTAAAAAAGGAGATGTTTTCCTTGATGTTGCATCAATTTCCATAATGGGGAAAGCGGGGATTCTGGAAGGAGGCAAAGGGGATTTGATGATACCATCAGCCCATATTTTTGAGGGCACTTCTGACAATTATCCTTTTAAGAATGAATTATGTGCCAAGGATTTTCAAGGATATGGATTAGAGATTTATGAAGGCGCTATGGTTACGGTTTTAGGAACTTCCTTACAAAATAGGGATATTTTGAAGTTTTTCCATAAATCCACATGGAATGTCATTGGGCTTGAAATGGAAGGGGTACATTATCAAAAGGCAATACAGTCGGCATCAAAAATACGAAAGAGTATCCGCGAAGACGTAAAGGTAAGGTACGCGTATTACGCTTCTGATAATCCTTTGGAAACAGGAAGTACGTTGGCATCTGGCGGTTTAGGAACTACAGGGGTAAAACCAACTTATTTAATAACTGATAGAATACTAAAGCAAATTTTTAACTCATAAACTAAAATGGCAGAAAACAATACTCCGAACAAAACCAATTCCTCTGATGAAATCGATTTGGGTCAATTGTTTCAACTTATCGGAAAGGGATTCAATAGTTTATTCCGTGTTTTTCTAAGGTTTTTCCTGTATTTAAAAAGGAATGCGCTTATTCTTTTTGGGCTTTTGATTTTGGGCGGGGCCATAGGGTATGGTTTGAACCGGATTGTTTCAAAAAAGTTAAAGACAGAAGTTATTGTTAAACCTCAATTGGAGAGTAAAAACTATTTATATGATGTAATAAATGAGATCCAAGCAAACATAAAGGCAAAGGACACAGCATTTTTCTCAGATATTGGGATTGACGTATCAAATTTGAATGGGTTAAAAGTTGGCATTGCCCCGGTTAATGAAAACAAAGAGAGTACCGAAAGTGAAATTAAATATTTAGAATTGCTTCAAAGTTTTGAAAACACAGAAGCGATCGCGGATATTGTTAGGGCTGAATTACGGAATAAAAGCTCTTTTAACCATCGAATCTCCTTTTTTTACAAGGATGCTAAAGTAGGACAGCAGTTTGCAAAAGGTGTAATGAATTATATCAACATCAATGAGCATTTTGATGGGCTAATAGCAGTATATAGGGAAAATGCGGCCTCCAGAATCAAAGAAAACGAACAACTTTTAAAGCAAGTGGATGAAATAATTACCGGTTATACCAAAAAGTTGGCAGAATATGATGGAATGGAGGGAAATGATCGAATTGTTCTCGACAATCAGGAAACAGTGAATATTACTGGCTTGTTTAGTCTTAAGAATAATTTGATTGAGGATATAGAATCTAAAAATTTGGAACTGGAACAACGCACAGATCCCATCAAGATCATTAATTTTGGCAAGCCACAAGAAGTTCAAAAATCATTGTTCGGGAAGAACATAGTACTTATTCCATTGATACTGATAGCAACTTATTTTTTTGGTTCAATTTTAATATTTCTGAATAAAAAGACCAAGGAATTGGAGTAAAAATCATAACGCCATTTTAAAAAATATGAATATACTAATAACCGGCGGTGCCGGCTTCATAGGTTCCCATGTTGTAAGAAAATTTGTTAATACCTATCCAGAATATGAAATATTCAATTTAGACAACCTTACATATGCCGGAAATCTCGAGAATTTAAGAGATGTTGAGGGTAATGCAAATTACAATTTTATAAAGGGCGATATTGTAGATGCAGATTTCATTACGGGGATTTTTAAGAAACATAATTTTGACGGTGTCATTCACTTAGCGGCGGAGTCCCATGTAGATAGGTCTATAACCGACCCCCTTGCGTTTGTAAGAACCAATATAATAGGAACGGTGAACTTGTTGAATGCCGCAAGGGATACATGGAAAGACGATTATACCAGCAAACGGTTTTATCATATTAGCACAGATGAGGTTTATGGCAGTTTGGGACGTGAAGGTCTTTTTTTGGAGACAACCGCGTATGATCCAAATTCTCCGTATTCAGCTTCAAAGGCAAGCTCTGATCATTTTGTTAGGGCTTATGGGGAAACCTATAATCTACCCTATGTAATTACAAACTGTTCAAACAATTACGGACCCAATCATTTTCCAGAAAAACTAATTCCTTTATTCATTAACAACATCATTGAGAATAAACCTTTGCCTGTATATGGCGATGGCAAGTACACGCGAGATTGGTTGTATGTTATTGACCATGCCATAGCTATTGATTTGGTTTATCATAAAGGCGAAAATCACGAAACGTATAATATCGGAGGATTCAATGAATGGCAAAATATTGATTTGGTAAAACTCCTTTGCAAGCAGATGGATAAGAAACTAGGAAGATCCCAAGGAACTTCAGAAAAATTGATTGCTTATGTAAAAGATAGACCGGGGCATGACCTTCGTTATGCAATCGATGCAACAAAAATCAATAGTGAATTGGGGTGGAAACCTACTGTTACCTTTGAAGAAGGGCTAGAACGAACCATTGATTGGTATTTGGCCAATAAGGAATGGTTAAATAATGTTACCTCTGGCGACTATCAAGAATACTATCAGAAAATGTACAAATAATCTATCATTAGAACTAGAACAATTAGGTCATGAAAGGAATAATATTAGCAGGAGGTTCTGGGACCCGTTTACATCCGTTAACCCTGTCAGTTAGTAAACAATTAATGCCTATTTATGACAAACCTATGATTTATTATCCCCTGTCTACTTTAATGTATGCCGGTATTAGGGAGGTTCTGATAATTTCAACACCAAAAGATCTACCACTATTCAAGGATTTATTGGGAGACGGCAAAAAATATGGATGCTCATTTTCTTATGCCGTTCAAGAGGCACCAAACGGTTTGGCAGAAGCATTTATTATTGGTGAAGAGTTCATTGGCGAGGACAAAGTTGCCCTTATTCTTGGAGATAATATATTCTATGGCACGGGTCTTGCAAAACTACTACAATCAAATAATAATCCGGACGGAGGTGTAATTTATGCCTATCGTGTCCATGACCCTGAACGCTATGGGGTTGTTGAATTTGATAAACAAGGGAAAGCCATTAGTATCGAGGAAAAGCCACTTGAACCAAAATCGCATTATGCAGTACCAGGGATTTATTTTTATGACAATGCTGTAGTTGACATTGCCAAGAATATTCCACCAAGCCCTCGAGGTGAGTTAGAAATTACCGATGTAAACAAAGTGTACCTGGAAAGACAGAAATTAAGTGTTAGTATATTGGATAGAGGAACGGCGTGGTTAGACACCGGAACATTCCAGTCCTTAATGCAAGCTTCCCAATTTGTAGAAGTAATAGAAGAACGTCAAGGGCTTAAAATTGGCGCTATTGAAGGCGCGGCCTATGAAATGGGTTACATTGATAAGAAACAATTTAAGGATCTTGCAGAACCACTGATGAAAAGTGGTTATGGCAAGAATTTACTCGGAATATTAAAAAAGGATTAATGAAAGCCACAGAAACCGCTCTAAGCGGATGCTTTATATTGGAACCCACTGTTTTTTCGGATAATAGAGGGTATTTTTTTGAATCCTTCAACAAGGAATTATTCAATACTCTTGTTGGTAAAAATGTCGAATTTGTTCAGGACAATCAGTCTTTTTCTTCCAAAGGGGTAATACGCGCTATTCATTATCAAGTTGGCGACCATGCCCAAGCAAAATTAGTCCGGGTATTAAAAGGTAAGGTCCTCGATGTTGCTGTGGATCTGCGAAGCGATTCTCCAACTTTTGGAAAGCATATAGCCGTTGAACTGAGTTATGAAAATAAAATACAGCTTTTCATTCCAAAGGGATTTGGGCATGGTTTTGTTGTTCTAAGCGATACTGCCGAGTTCTTCTATAAATGCGATAATTATTATAACAAGGCCTCCGAAAGAGGAATTATTTATAATGACCCAACATTGAATATCGACTGGAAATTGCCGATAGATCAATTTAAGATTTCAGAGAAAGACTTGGTTTTGCCAACTTTGGAAAAGGCTAGGCTATGAGAAACATATTAGTAACCGGAGGTAAAGGACAATTGGCCTCATGTATCAAGGACCTAGCAAAAGACCTGGAAGGGTATAATTTCATCTATGTGGATTTGGATGAGTTGGACATTACAAAATCGAAAGAGGTAAATTCATTCTTTGAAACAGAAAGCATTTCATTCTGTGTAAATTGTGCTGCCTATACAGCGGTTGATAGGGCGGAAACAGATAAGGATATTGCCAAAAATGTAAACATGCATGGTGCGTCCATTCTTGCGGAGGCCTGCAAGGTAAGGAATGCGGGACTTATTCAAATTTCAACAGACTTTGTTTTTGATGGCAAAAAATCCAGCCCCTATATTGAAGGGGATAGTACGGCGCCATTAGGAGTCTATGGACTGACCAAATTGAAAGGCGAGCAGGAAGTAATGAGATTTTTACCAAACTCCTTTATTATCAGAACTTCTTGGTTATATTCAGAATATGGGCAGAATTTTCTCAAGACCATGTTAAGATTGGGCTCAGAAAGAGATAATCTGAGTGTGGTAGCAGATCAAATAGGAACTCCAACCTATGCGGGTGATTTAGCTAAAGTTATTTTAAAGATAATTACCGAAAAGCGGACTGAATATGGCATCTATCATTTTAGCAATGAGGGGGTGGCCAGTTGGTATGATTTTGCTAAGGCCATATTTGATGAATCGGGCACAACAATAAAATTAGCACCAATAAATTCGGAAGCTTATCCAACACCGGCAACAAGGCCCTTTTATAGTGTCATGGATAAAACCAAGATCAAACAGAATATGGCGCTAGAAATACCATATTGGAGGGATAGTTTAAGGGATTGCATATCCAAAATGACGTTTTAAACATATTAATACTAATTTAAATACATACGGGTTTGAGCAGTCTGGTCAGAGGAAGTCTACTTATAGCAGCTGGCACGATTTATAAGATAATACTGACCATATTAATAGATAAATATTTGGCAATCAATTTGGGCGTCGAAGATTTTGGACAGTATAAATATGGGATAACAATCGTTTTGCTTTTGAGTACTTTTTGCTCATTAGGGATGGGCTCATCGATTATACGCACCATAGCAATTCAAAACTCCTTTAATAAGAAAAAGATATTGATTACCATATCACTGCTTCTTGTAATTGCAATGTCTTTGCCAATTATAGCCCTAGCATGGACCAAAAACTCACTTTTTGGGATCGATTCAACTTTCTTATACGCTACTTTGTTTTTTGGGGTTAATACGCTTTTTAGTAGTATATATAGCGGATTGGAAAAGCCGAACCTCAAGGTATGGATTAATGATATTTTCGGATTTACCGTTTACCTTGTTTTTCTATGGGTATTTTTTAATTTTCAGGGAAACTCCGAGGACATTGCGCAAGTTTACCTATGGTATGTCATTGCCGTTTTTATCATAAACCTGGGTTTTTCTAAAAAATATCTTACCCAAGTCAAGAAAGAATATCTAAACGGAGAGGATTTCAAGGAATATTTACAGTATTCGGCCCCACTATTCGGTGTCTCCTTATTGATAATACTTAGCACCCACTTGGATAAATTAATCCTGAACTTGTTCGTATCGGAGAAACAATTGGGTGTTTATTATGCGGTGTTTACCATTAGTAATCTATTGCCGCTTATTTTGACCATTCTGGTTTTTATGTACCTACCAAGAATGAGTAGATTTCTAAAGAACAAAAATCTTGGTAGGGCAACACTTTTGAGTAGTTATTTCTCTAAATGGACCATGATAATGGCATCGATATTCTTTGGAATGATCATTTATTATTCAGAAGATATCCTAAGCTTGTTGTACTCCAGGGAATTTGTTGAAGGGGCTCTAGTATTAAAAATACTAGCTCTTGGGCAATGGATAAATGTTTCCTTGGGTTTTACGGGACAGAACCTACTTGCCTTGGGTGATAGCAAAAGCCAGTTGTACATAAGAACTTCTTCTTTTATATTGGGGGGTATTCTGTTGTTCTTGGGAGCAAAACATTATGGCAATTTAGGGGCTTCAATTTCTATTTTAATAGCCTTATTGGTTTCAAACATACTTCAGATTGCTGTCTTAAGGACCAAACACGGTTTTGTAGGCTATCGTAAACAGAATATTTATGCATTATCCGTTATTCTGTTCATAGGAATAGTATTAATGATGCTTCATAACCTAAATTGGTTGAAAAACATTAATTTCTTGGTTTTGATGTTTATGGATATTATCATTTTTATGGTATTATTGTTAACTACTAAGGTTTTAGGTAAAAAAGATATTAGGGCGTTAAAAATCACAGAGGGTTAATGAAAGAAAAGGAAGCACATGTTTTCATAGTTTGGAGTAAAGGACTTGAACATAGGGGTAAAATCCTCGCCGATTTGGAAACAAAGTTTGAAATACTGCAAAGTGTGGATGTTACCTGGTCCAGGGAAAAATTCTCTGAAAATCTTTCTCGATTCTATGGGGAGAACCTACCTAAGAATTCTTCCAAGGAGAAACACTGTGGCACAGGAACTTTTTTATGCATCATCCTTAGGGACAATAAGCCCATCTACGAATTAAGAGAGACATCGAAGGGAATAAAACCGGTTAACATAAATATGTTCGATGCAAAACAACTGTACCGGGATTGGACCGGCGGCGGACATAAAATCCATGGATCAGACAATGTTAATGAGGCAAAAAGTAACATTTACCTGCTGTTTGGTATAAACTATGATAGCATTCTTGGTTCTCAGGACAAAAAGATCACAAGGACCCATAAAGGCGATTTGATCGGGGCCCGTGGATGGGATTCATTGGATGAATTGTTCAAGGCGTTTAATGAGTTGTCGAACTACGTAGTCCTACGAAATTTTACAAATATTGAAGATGAACTCAATAACCTTCATCCTGATATTGATATACTAACTGACAACAAGCGCCTGATTGCCGATATATCCAATGGCAAGCCGACCTACAAGAACAAAAAAAGGGTTCAACATCTCGTGCTCATCAACAAACAAAAAGTATTTTTTGATTTTAGATTTATTGGGGATGGTTATTATGATTATAAATGGCAACACCAGATACTGAAGACAAGGGTAATGTACGAGCACATGAACATTCCCAACGCTGAGAATCACTTTTATTCTTTAATGTACCATGCTTTTGTGCATAAACCAAAGTTGTCTGAAGATTACGTGAACAAACTCATAGCCCTTTCAAAGGAATTGGAACTACATTACGATATTAGATCTTTCCTGGAGTACGGAGTCTTAAACGATTTAAATGCCTTTATGGTTGAGAGAAATTATGATTATGTTGAACCTAGGGATATAACGGTATACTTCAATACCAAAATAATCGAACCCTTTGGGCATATCTTACTGTCTACAGAAAGGGCTTCGCACGAAAAGATAAGGGGGTATAAAAACTTGGTGAAGAAAGTGTTTAAAAAGCTGGGGATTAAAATCGGCAATTAAAGGTAGGGTCGCTCGTTCTATAATTGTTATAATCATACTAATACCTTAATCCAACCCACGTGTTAAAAATTATAAGGATAACCACCTACTTTTTTATAGTATTTTCACTCTTCGCTTGTGATAATAGGGAGACAGAGGAGGTATTGGTAATTACTTTACCTACCGTCGCTACTTCAGAAACCACAGAAATACAAATCACCTCCGCTGTTGGTGGAGGGGAAATAACAGATGATGGTAATAGTACGATATTAGCAAAAGGGGTCTGCTGGAGTACATCACCAGCACCAACCTTAGCCGATAACTTTACCGAAAATGGCTTGGGTACAGCAAGTTTTACAAGTGAAATTACTGACCTCCTAGAAAATACTACTTATTATTTGCGGGCATATGCCACAAACGCTGAAGGAACTGGCTACGGGGAAGAAATTACCTTTACAACGGAAATTGACCATATTGTCTTTGAGGGAGATGTTGTTTTGGAAAGTCAAGATGACGTTGATTCATTTGGCCAAAACGGGTATACTAAGATAAATGGCAACTTAGAAATAGGAGTATTCAACACTACAATTTATCCACGTATCGAGAACTTAGAACCATTGAGTAGTCTTATTGTAATTGAAGGGAAGTTGGTTATATCCAGTAATTACAATTTGGAGACCCTTGAGGGCTTGAACGGAATAACTTCTATCGGGGGCAATTTAATACTAGATGATAACAGGTTTTTGGAGGATGTTAAGGCATTGGGTCAGTTAGAAGTAATAGGGGGTAATTTAGGGATTACCGACTGTTGGCTATTAGAAAATATCGATGCTTTAGAGAACATCAGTTCCATTAATAACTTGGGACTAGTAGCTAATCGGATGCTCGAGAATATCAATGGTCTAACGGATTTAACTGAGATTACCGGAAAATTATATTTGGAGAGCAATGACAAGTTGACAAATATTGATGGTTTAAGTAATGTACAATCAATCGGGGGTTCAATAATATTTGAGAACGGAGCCTTAGAAAATATCGATGGTTTAAAAAATATAACCTCAGTAAATGACAAGATTTGGTTCATCAATCAGTCAATTACCAATATAAATGGCTTTCAAAATTTAACATCAGTGAAAGGGGATTTGGCATTGACAGGAAATTTTAGCAATATAGATGCTTTAAGTAGCTTAATCTCGGTTAAGGGGATATTTCGCTTAGAAGCCCCAATCTAAATAATATTGACGGGTTAAGTCATTTAACCTCCTTTAAAGGAAGTTTTGATATTCAAGGGACACAATTAACAAATTTAGATGCCTTAAACAACCTCACTTTAATAGCTGGTGGGCTAAACCTATCCAGAAATAATCAATTGACCAATATTGAGGGATTATCAAATCTCGTTTATTTAGAAGGCTTGTTTTTAGAAGAAAATACGCAATTGAACAGCTTAAGAGGGTTGGAAAATATAACCTCCCTGAACGGAGGCTTGAATTTTTATGATACTTGGGTAACAGACGTAGAGGCTCTAAATAACATCACTTCTCTAGGAAATTTAGAACTTAACCGTAATGACCAATTAAAGAATCTAAATGGTTTGAGCAACGTAACATCGGTAAAAGGAAGGATTAGAATTGTATACCATGAGCAGTTATCAGACTTTTGTAGCCTCAAGCCATTAATGGATGCTGGCTTCTCGGGTGAGTATCTAGTCAATGATAACACTTTTAATCCTACCCAGCAAGACATTATAGAGGGTAATTGTAAGCAGTAATCCTTGAATTGGAATACAATGCCTAGCGAACCAAAATCCCTAAAAACACTATTATTTCAATAAGTTTGTAAAACCTTTGGAATAAATAAAGGATAATACGGTTAAATACTAAAATTGCAATGCTACGAAATTTGTTGGCTCCTATATATAGAGAGATAAAAAATAGGATTTTTTACCTTCGAAATAGAAAGTTTATTCAAGGCTTCTTTCAAGAGAATGGCTATCATAAAGCAAAACCTTTTAATTTAAATAAATGGCATCATGACCTGTATCTTTTTACAGCAGTAGGAAAAGATGGTGACCCGGTATTCATAAAGCTCACCAATCTGCCAAGGATACTCAAGAATGAGAACAGGGCCTATAAAAAGTTAAAGAAGAACGATTATTTGAAGGACCATTTGATCTTACATAAAGGGTATATAAAAAAAGACGGATACAAAGCCCTTATTTTACGACGGTCCAATGGGATGGTGTTGAATGAAGAGTGGGCCTACCAGAATATTGAAGAACTTGGTACCCTAATTAAAATAGTAGATGGGTTTACGGCCCTGTCCTTGATTCACAGAGACATTAAATTGGATAATTTTATTTATGAAGATGGTCATATAAAGGTCTTTGATTTTTCATTTATGATAGATTTAAGTGGGAACAACAAAATAAAGGAAATTGATCTGTCGAATAATGAGAATTTGGCCAAACTCATTACCATGGGCGAGGGGTATAAGCCAGCCTCGTTAAAGTGGGATGATTATTATGCATTATATATGGTTTTTAACAGATTGGCAAAGAATAATTCTTCAACTATTTCGTTGGAACAAAAGGAATTGTTGTTTCGATATATTGAAGAATGTAAAGCGAAAATAGGCACCAACAACTATACTATTAACAAATAGTCCCATAGACTATCAGATACAAATTTGCTTTTAAAGTTTCGTTGTTCCCGCCCTTAAAAATGCCCAGATTGAAGCTATGAAAAAGATAGGTTGCCATATTTTGTTTCTTTTAATCAATCTGTTTCTTGCTTGGACATCAATACAAGCCAAAACAGTTAGGAAGCATAGCCATAAGAGTGTAATCACAGAAGAAAAACATGAACTGGTCTCCGCAAATCAGATGGTTGCAGTAATCAGGGTTCCTGAAGACTATACCACCATACAAGAAGCCGTGGATGCAGCAAATGATAACGACATTGTACTTATCGCGCCAGGTACCTATACAGTTTCGGAAACTATAATCGTCGATAAACCTATAAAACTGACTTCTGAGTATTTAAATTCAGAAAATGAGACGGCTATTGATGCTACGGTAATCACTGGCCCCACCAATTTGGACCCCCTTATTCTTTTTACAGAAACAGCTACAGGCGCTGAATGTACCGGTCTAACATTTAGAGGTGCCCGCAAACAGGTAACCTTGGAATGTGAATCTATGATAGTAACGCATTGTAAATTTTTTGATAATAGTAGTGATGCTCTAAGTCTTGAAGGTGCTGGTGGTTATGTGGCTTATAATTATTTTGAAAATTGTGGGGATGAGGCCATAGATGCCGATGATAGTTTGGATTGGATTGCAGAATACAATACAATAATCAATCCTGGTGACGACGGATTCGAAATTAGACTTCATAATAACGACTACTCGGCAAGGGTACATATTATTCGTTATAATTATATTTCTGGAGCAGATGAAGACGGTATTCAATTGATCGACTATGATGGGGATTCTGGCAGGGAATTT
>CAZHJO010000031.1:0-14314 GCA_964532755.1 uncultured Maribacter sp.
GATAGCCGGGCTTGCTGGGATTATCTCAGTAACGGCAGTTTTGATCCTCAGAACGTCAGGGCCAGGTGTCGTGACGACTGGATACTCATCAGCAAGTTTTTTCCCGACCGCCTTCCTAAAGTAGTCGGTCAGTTTCTTCACTTTTTCCGGGTCGATTTCAGTATCCTTCGCGTCCGGATGGTAATATAGAACCACAGAATCAAGTATAATCTTCCGGTATTGGTTCCAGTTAAAATCTTCCCTTTCCCACCATTGCATACTTCGGTCCCCGTTTTCATCGGCATGAAGCCTGGAGTAGTCTTCCAGAAAACCTGAATTGGAAGGTGGTTTGGTAGCGGCGCAGCTAGCAAGAACGATAATTAAAGCGAATGACAGCATCTTGACCATCAGATTCGCAGGTTTTTGTACTTTTTTCATCTTATAAAAGTTTTAAATAACATATAAATTCGTAAGCAAAGCTAGAGCGCATTTTGTCAAATTTCATTGACAATTGTTAAGAAATAATATTGGATGATTTTGTCCCAGTATCCAGTTGAATTCAGTAGGCTAGTGCTGAAAAAATTCCCACACTTTCGATTTGGTTCTCTCCTTTTTACGTTGGCATTAGTTGAGCCAATAGCCCTTTTGGCCTGATCTCAATGATTGATCATTGAATCAGGTTACGGCGTATTCTGCTAAGGGATTCCGGTTTGATTCCCAGATATGTAGCTATGTGGTATTGAGGGATTCTTTTCAGTATCTGGGGACTATGCTTCATTACATAGAGGTATCTCTCTTGATTGTCCATGGTTTGGAAAATGGTCCTTCCCTTTGCCATCTTCATCAGTCCTTCTTCCAATAGCAGTCGGCCCACTCTTTCCATTTTGGGGTAAAGCTCATATAAGTGGTATAAGCGTTCCTTGGAAATGACCTGGAGGAGGGTTGGTTCATTGGCGATAATTTCAATATCTGCCGGCGTCTCCGCCAGAAAGCTTTGCAGGTAGGCGACAAATTCTCCCTCAAAGGCAAAATCAATTGCGATATTGTCTCCTTCCGGACTTGTCTGCAAATAGATTATAGATCCTTCTTCAACATAGGCTATTTGGCGACATACCCTGCCTTGGGTAAGGAATCTTCCCTTCTTCTTAAACCTAACAGGTTGAAAATGGGATATAATGTCCTCCACTTCTTGATCTGCAAAATTGGAGAGCCGTAACAAGGTACCCTTCAGTGTTTCCATAATTATTAACAAGTTAACTAATCTACTCCGAAATGTAGTTACACCGAGATTTTTCCATTCACAATTGGCAAGAACTTCAGGACAATTTCAATCTATGGAAAACCATATAAAAAAGTAATCTAAATCAATAAGGACATAGGCGAATATCGTTGCCTAACAGTACCTGTAATTCAGCTTGGCATATACACGCACTAACCTAAAAATTCCTAACTTTCAATGGCCATGAAATTATGGCCTAACCGTCCGCCAACGTTAAAAGCTAAATATGAAAAACACATTAAAAACTTTATTGGTTCTATTATTGACGATTTCATGGTTAAGTATTAAAGCACAGGAAGATTCGTTTAATTTTCAAGCAAATGTTAAAATCGTTGAATTAAAACAAGGATTTTTTTCTGTACTTGATTATGGTAAAGGACCAGCCGTTTTATTCTTACATGGCTTTCCCGACACCAAAGAAGTTTGGTAAAAGCAAGTTGTGGCAGTTGCAAATGCTGGGTACCGGGTCATAGCTCCAGATTTACGAGGAAGAGGTAGTTCTTGGAGTCCTTTGGAAATAGCAAACTACACTCTTGACAAGTTACAAAAAGATGTTTTGGACATCATGGATACTTTGAAAATTGAAAAAGCACATTTAGTCGGTCATGATTGGGGAGCAGTTATGGGATGGAATTTAGCTGGCATGCATGCGGACCGATTTTATACCAATACTGTGGTTAGTATTGGCCATTTTAGTAGTCCAGCCTTTGAAGGATATAAGGAGAAGGCAAGCTCGTGGTATATTTATCTTTTTCTTCAAGAAGGTTTAGCCGAACAAACTCTTGCCTCATATGACTGGGCCTTTTTTAGAGACATTGCATTTAATAGAAAGAATATAGATGATATGCTCGAAAGATTAACTGGACCAAACCAGCTAACAACAGCATTAAAAGCTACAGGGCAAATATGCAAAACTGGTTGGCGCAACCTGACACCGAATATTCTATTAAAAATGAACCACCAGTTCAACCTAAAATCAAAGTCACGACACTTCCGGTTTTAGGAATTTGGGGTGCTTATGATGGTGCGCTAACTGAACAACCCATGCTAGACACGTATAACGTGGTTGATGACTATACCTACCGCAGATTTGAAATCTCGAGTCATTGGCCCATGCTTGATGAACCTAAAAAATTCAATATGGCTCTTGTTGACTTCTTAAAAAAGAATGAATAACGTTGGCCACTATTCCAATACTATGAATTAATGATGTTCAGGCAACCATTTATAAAATAATTTCGTCTAAGTAATCATAAGAGAAAGCCATAAAACTATAACAGAATGCCAAAATTAGAAAACCCTAGGATTAACATCAAAATCAAATTGTCGGCTCTATGGACATCTCTAATGTTCTTGTACATTTATGGCGACTATTTTGAGCTTTACGCTCCCAATAAGATTCAAAAATTGTCAAACGTTACCGATGTTCTAGATAGTCCGACTAAATTGTTATTGGCATCAGTATTATTGGCAATACCTGCATTAATGATTGCTCTGAATATTTTTTTAAAACCAAAGATTAGTAGAATATTAAATATAGTTTTTGGAATTTTACTGACCGTTGTAGTACTATTAGTTGGTAGCTCTTCTCTTTATACTTGGTATAGTTTTTATGTTTTATATGCTATTTTGGAAGCCATAATTACAATCATAATTGTGTGGCAAGCTTGGAAATGGCCTAAGGAAAAAAAATAATTCCATGAACAAAACGGTTGTCAACACTGCGTATAGCTGATGCCTTTGAATACACTGAAATTTAGTTACCTTTAAAATAAATAAATCCCGTGTAACTCACTCTGCAGGAAATACGGCACGCTTGCCTGCCTTGCGGCGAGCAGGCAGAATATGGAAACTGGTGCTACCAATGTATAGGATGTTCATTGCGAGCAAAAGCTCGCAACACCACATAAACGTGACTATTGATGGCCAGCAGAAATAACAACGGTAACAATCTCAGAAATTTCGAAGCCTTAGAAATGAATACCAAAACAGCTAGAATGCGTTTTACAGTTTTACTAACGTTCATGGTTTTTCAAACTTATGTAATGACCGGGCAAACTTCATTAGATGAAATTGATCTAAACCACGGAAAATACAAGGTAGGGTTTCGACATTACACCATTTCTGACAGTAGTAGGACTTATAGCAGAATTTATGATTACAGTACTAAAAGAATAGTGCGACCAATTCCGGTCAGCATCTGGTATCCTTCCCTACAAAATATAGCCCATAAAAAGCCATTGAAGATTTTAGACTACTTTGAAATCTTAAAGGAAGAAGAGGAATGGGAACACCTACCCAATGAACAAGTCTTAAATTGGTTTTATTATGCCAATACACCTGCAAACCAAAACCATCTTATTGAAAAAACAAAGGCCTACTTTGAAGTGCAATTTGCAAAAGGCAGATATCCGGTGATAGTGTATGCGCCTAGCCATCAGGCTTCTTCAATAGAAAACTTCGCACTATGCGAGCTTTTGGCCAGCCACGGTTACATTGTTATCTCCGCTCCCAGCCGAGGAACCGAAACGCGCTGGCTTAGCACTAATAATGCAAAGGAAATGGAAACCCAAGCCAGGGATATAGAGTTTTTGATAAAAGAAGCGGGGAAATTTACGATGGTCGACCATAACAAAATTGCTGTTATGGGTTTCAGTTTTGGGGGTTTATCGAACGTAATTGCCCAAAATCGAAATAAAAACATAAAAGCGATTGTCAGTCTCGACGGTACAGAAAGATATCAATATACCCTACTGCAAAGATCACCTTTCTTCAGTATTGATAAAATAGATGTGCCATACCTTCATATGGCACAGAAAGATATTCCTGAAAAAGTTCTTAAAGAAGACAAGATAAAGGCTGAATTGAATACGAGATTCAAATTGTACGACAGTATCACCAAAAGCAAGGCATACCGATTAAAATTCAACAACTTAACACACTCCTATTTTAGCACACTTGGAATTCTATTCACAGAAAGGGATAAAAGGCAAGACAAAAGTGATTTTGAAATAATGGAATCCTATAAATGGGTTTCGGCCTATGCCTTGAATTTTTTAAATGCCTTTTTAGAAAATAACGATAAAGCATTAAAATTCGTTGAAAACAAACCATCTAATAATGGGGTAAGAAACGGATTGATTACCCAAAGAACCAAACATCCAGAAAATGACGCATTCACCTTTGAGAATTTCAACGACTTAGCATCAAGCCAAAATTATGAGAACCTAGCACAGTTATATGACTCGACTGTAAAAAAACACCCTTCTTTTAAAATTCCTGAAGGGAATTTAAATACACTTGGACTACAACTTGTTTTCAATCCGAATACCTCAGAGCAAGGAATATATGTTTTTTTATTGGCGACAAGGCTGTATCCAAATTCCGCAAATCTTTATGATTCCTTGGCCGAGGGATATCTATTTATGGGTAATATAGATAGTGCTATTGAAAGCTTTGAGAAATCATTACGTCTTAACGCACAAAACCAAAATGCAATAGACCGACTAAAACAACTAAAAGAATAAAGCCAGCAACGAACTTCATATATAAAATAGCGGAGCAAAAGTGCAACCAGAAATTACAAAAATAAATAAAGGGCAATTGTATTCGTTAATGATCATAACCGTACGTTGGCAATAAGCTTGGAGGTAAGTGAAACCTCAAAATTTTCCAATACATTTTTATATATCGAGATTTATAGATATATTTAGGCCATGAATGTAAAGGCCGCAACAGAAATTGGCAAGTGTTTATCTAACCAAACCCGTATGCAGATTATGGAATGGCTAAAAGAGCCTGAAAAGAACTTTCCACCACACGAGACCTTAAAACATTTTGATGACGGGGTTTGTGTAACATACATTCAAGAAAAAGCTAATCTTTCCCAGTCTACAATTTCAACCTATTTATCCAATATGGAAAAATGTGGCCTATTGATAATTACAAGACATGGAAAATGGTCCTATTTTAAGAGAAATGAGGAAACCATTAAGAATTACAGTAAATATATAACCAATTAGTATTTTTTTCAATACTCATATCTAAATAACTCTATATATAAATATGAATGATTTACAAGTGAGAACAATAAACCCTCTAAAAAATTTAAGAGGAGTAAAAGAACTACTGCTCCAACTAAATCCAGAGAAAGACGATAAGTATATTGGACTTATGCTAGAACAAATGCATACATTTAAGAATTATACATGTTTTGGTTTATACGAAAACGAAAGATTAATAGGAATATCCAGTGGGTGGACAACAATAAGGATCTATTGTGGAAAACAACTGGAACTTGACAATGTAATTATCGATGAAAAATTACAATCAAAAGGATTGGGAAGCATATTTTTTGATAGGATTGAAGATTGGGCTTTACAAAATGACTACAAATCGTTGAATCTTAGTACCTATGTGTCCAATGGTCGTTCTCATAGATTTTATTTCAACCAAGGATTTAATATACTTGGATTTCACTTTCAAAAACTGATACAATGAAAATTTTAATAATAGGTGGTCATGGAACCATTGGTAATAAGGTGGTTTCACATTTTAATAATGAAGATGATGTTTTAATAGCCGGTCGTACAAGTGGTGATATTACTGTAGATATTGAGGACAGCAATTCAATTAAAGAAATGTTTGATAAAATTGGAAAATTAGATGCTATCATCTGTATTGCTGGCGAGGCAAAATGGGCAGATTTTAATGAACTTACCGAAGATGATTATTACATAGGACTAAAAAGCAAATTGATGGGACAAGTCAACCTTGTACGCATAGGCCAACACTATTTGAACCCAAAAGGTTCTATTACCCTATCAACTGGTATTTTAGCCGATGATCCCGTACTAAAAACAGCTAGTGCCGCTATGGTCAATGGAGGGATACATAGTTTTGTCCAAGCAGTTTCCTTAGAAATTGAAAACGGAATTAGAGTAAACGCTGTTTCATCTGGAATGGTAGAAGATGCATATGAAAAGTACAAGGATTATTTCCCCGGACACAATCCAATTCCTATGAACAGGGTTATCAACGCATATGTGCGGAGTGTAAAAGGTAAGGACAATGGCGAAATCATTCGGATTTACGACTGACAACAAGAGGCTAAAATGAAAAAATTACAAGTATGCAAGAATATTCAAAATCGAAATTGAACAGAATAAAACGCGGACAGAACAGAGCAACTTACGATGTTGAAAAAATCAACTCCATTGTAGATACTGGTTTTATCGGTTATTTAAGCTATGTATACCAAGGAACAGCAATTACATTGCCAATGGCCTATGGAAGAAAAGATGACAAAATTTATTTGCATGGTTCTCAAGCCAACAGAATGTTGCTAGCGCTATTGGAAGCTCGAGAAATGAGTATGACTGTTATGCATCTAGACGCCTTGGTATTAGCGCGTTCTGGCTTGCATCATTCTGTGAATTATCGCTCCGCAACCCTATTTGGTCCAGTTAGAAAACTTGAAGTCCCAAAAGAAAAAAGAGCAGCTCTTTCTTGCTTCATGGAACATATGATGAAAGGGCGTTGGGACGCAATAAGACCAATGCACCAAGAAGAATTGGAAAGAACCATGATTGTGGAAATGACTATTGAAACTGCTTCGGCAAAAATCAGGGATGTTGGTGTTGCTGATGAACCCGAGGATTACGATTTAAATGTTTGGGCCGGTTTAGTCCCTTTAAAACAAGTAGCGGAATACCCCATTTCTGATGAAGGTTTACCACAAAAAATGGAAATCCCAAAACACGTTTTAGATTATTATCAGCAACACAAAGAATAAAGTGACTGAATTACTGATACGTAAGACCTTAAAATCAGACATCGATACAATTGTATCCATAGAGAAGGACAATGAAAATTCACAATTCATATTTCCAAACTCAAAGGAGGAACATCATAACTTACTGACCGATAGGAATGTTGAACATTTAGTACTAAAATCAGCGAATAATGAAACTATTGGATTTGTAATTTTGGTAGGATTGAAAAACATAAACAAAAGCATTGAATTGCGCAGAATCGTACTGAAAGAGAAAGGAAAAGGATTTGGGAGAATGACAATCAAAGAACTAAAAAGGCATTGCTTTGAAAAACTGAATAGCCATCGATTATGGTTAGATGTTTTAGAAACCAATGAAAGGGCAAAATATTTATACCTTTCAGAAGGATTTAAAGAAGAAGGTACCTTGAGGGATGCTGTATTGATCAAAGGTAAATTCAATAATTTAATACTAATGTCGATACTTAAAGACGAATATAAAAACGCAAGTGCAAACAATAGCAATTCTATATCAAGCCAAACTTCCGCCGATTAAAAATGGCGTTCAAAAGCCAATGAAACCAGGTGGATATTCCGATAGCGGAGCGGATATCGCTTATGAATTGCAAATTAATGGTATCCGAATAGTAACACCGATTAGAAATCCGGATATTAATAATGATCTGGATTGGGTATTCCCAGATACTAAAAGAGGAATTCTGAACGCATTGAACAAAGGTGCAAACACGCTTTGGTTAAATACAGTTCTATATAAGAACCATAAAATAGAGAACTTCTTTAACCTAGATATTCAATTTGTTGGACAAGTCCCTAGTCAAGTGGATATCTATGATGATAAATACTTTACAAACGAACTTTTGGGAAAACACAAAATCCCAATTCCTAAAACAAAATTGATTTCTCTCAAGCATGTAACCGATTACACATTGGATATTGATTTTCCGGTAGTAGTTAAGCCCATAAGGGGACGAGGAAGTCAAGGTGTTTCATTGGTCAAAGACCAAAAGGAATTAGACGTTACGCTAAATGATATCTTCTCGAAAAAACTATACGGAAATACGGTTTATGTTGAGCAATTTTTAAGCGGCCAAGAAATAACGGTTACTGTAATGCCAGCCGGTAATTACCTGATAGACAATGAGGAAAGGACATATAATAAGCCTTGGTGTCTTCCTGCAGTAAGGAGATTTAACCATGAAGATGGGATAGCACCTTATAACGGGATCGTAGCAGTAATAGAGAATAGTTCTGTACTTGAAAAAGACGAATTAAATTCAATAGAAATCATCAATGCCTGCAGACAATGTGAAAAAGCGGGTGAATTGCTAGATATCAAAGCCCCTATTCGAATAGATTGTCGTGCAGACGACAATGGAAATTATTTTTTATTTGATTTGAATATGAAACCAAATATGACTGGACCTTCAAGACCGCATAGGCAAAATCAAGATAGTTTAACCTTGCTGGCATCGCGAAAAATTGCCTGGAACTATATAGATTTATTGAGAAATATACTTAAACAGGCGTGGAAAGCCAACTATCAACCCCGCATCCTATGAAAAGCCCTAGTCCATTCCATTACGAATTATCCCAATTCCCCGATCGTCCCCTAAAAACGGACAATTAAAACGGTCTCTGCTCATTTTCTAAACGTCTTGGATAAAATGGCCGTTTTTGCAACCGTAATCTTCTATATATCAATTGCTTCCTAAAGTTTTAATAATCCTTATGGTAGCTATAATGGGAATATTATTACCCGCAACAATACTTCTTAAAAGCTGAAACTATATTTCTTAAATTTGAGGTATATTGCTACTGGCAACTATATACAATTGTTGGCAAACATTTGCAAGAGACGGAAGAAACATTAATAAATTATAATGAAGACTAGAAAGATTATTGCAACAATATTCATAATAATGGCAATTGTGCTTGGGGTGATTTTTTATACTAAAATTGACTTTCCAATGGGATTGGAAGCCTATTTTAAAAAGGAATATTATAGCCAATTTGGTCCTCTGGCAATTTGTATTGAGCTATTGATCGCTGGCTTTTATCTGTTTATTAAACATCCTAAATCTAATTTTACTTTAGCGCTATTTGGATTTACTGCATTGTTAGATCCTATATTTAATACTATCGGACTTTTTACTAGTAGTGTAACTACCTATGCAATGGTTCTTTTTGTCATTTGTGCTTTATTAGCTCTATGGCTTGCTTTTTCAAATACATTTAAATTAGGGCGCATATCTTTAATTGGGGTAATAGTTAGTTTTATTCTTAGTATTACTGTAGAATTATTCTTTAATTATCTATAAAAAATCTTCTGTTATTTGGTTTATACCTCTCCCGAGGGGAAACAAAGAAACGTTTGCCAACAAAGTATAAAATTCATGGTGCTACCCTATCAATGATTGAATAGTTAGAACAAATATTAGTAACTTGTACTTCCGATAAATACGAACTCGCTTGCCTTGCTGATTCACAGGCGGCTCAATTAATTTTAAGGAAAGAAGATTGTTGGTTGGTATCGCCGCTTCAAGCCGCGAGGTGCGCCAACAGTGGCTAAAAGCAATTTGGCCCGGCAATTTATACGCCCAATAACGTAAAATCGACAAGATACGACCGCTAACGCGGTCTTCTTGGTAAACTATGGCACCGAGATCCATAGGAAGTCCAAGTTCTCGGAACATAGTTATACGATTTTACTATATTTCCGTAGAAATCACCGAACTGCGTTTAGCGGGTCGTTGTAAGCAATTTGAAATAAAACATCCGTATGGTTGAACATTTACCGAATTGGATTAATTGGCTCTTCTTATTGGTTGCAATTCTAACAATTGCAATTTTTCATTTTGCAAATGGAAAGTCAAAAAAACTAACGGTGTTTATACTATTTTGGAGCTTATTACAATCCACCTTGGCTTTCTTGGGTTTTTATCAAAAAACGGACTTGATACCACCGCGATTTTTAATTGTTTTAATTCCTGTTTTGTTCATTATAATTTTTGGATTGACAAAAAAAAGATTGAATTGGATTATTCAAAATAGAAATACGGAATTGAGTACTTTCCTGCATACAATAAGGATACCTGTCGAAATTATTCTTTTCTATCTGTTTGTTGCTAAAATACTACCTGAATTAATGACCTATGAAGGAAGGAATTTTGATATTCTGGCTGGTCTTTCAGCCCCAATAATTGGAATTCTATGGTTGAGAAAAAACATTGGTAGACGTACATTGATTATCTGGAATTGTTTGGGCCTATTTTTAATTCTCTTCGTATTTGCAAATGGAATTTTATCAAGTGAATTGCCCATTCAGGCGTTTGGATTTGAGCAACCAACTGTTGCTCCAAATTACTTTCCATTCATTCTATTACCAGCAACCATAGTACCCATTGTTATATATACCCATATAACTGATATAATAAAATTGTGGAAAGAAAACAGTGCACAACAACGTGTATAGTTTATCATGCCATTGCTGTGACGAAACCCTACACGAACACATTAGGCAATTTTTAAAATGAACTCTTCAGTAAAGAATTATCAGAATCTGAATCTAAAACAAAGGAAAATCATTTTCTATGCGCTTATAGGAGTTCTGATATTTGCAATAGGGACCATCGGAATGGGATATACCGATAACAAATTAATACTGGAGAACGGATATCTGGAAATAACTGGACTTTATGGCGAGAAAATTCTTGTATCTGACATTCACTTAATTGAATTGACGGACAAAAAACCAAGCTTGCGGAAAAGAATAAACGGATTTTCAATGGGTAACCGTAAAAAAGGATTCTTCAAGACAAATAGCGGAGAACGATTAAAGGCGATTATCAATTCTAGTGTTCGTCCTTGGATATTAATCACAAAAAGATCTGGGGAAAGAATTTATTTTTCTTCAAACGGCCAATCGAACCAGACGATCTATGCGGAATTGAAAAAAACTTTGCCTCACAATGGCTAAAATTGTTCACTTGCGGATTTCCGTTACGGAAATCCTACTAAAAAAGTTAACTTTGGGTCCGGCTGTCTTGTCCTTCGGACGAATCACAATAACGAACCTTAGCCCATCTGTTGGCTCACATTCCGAACCGAACAAGTTTGCTTGTACAAATAGAATAAATAAACATGATTGCCACCCAATTTGAATTAAAAAAAGCAAACCGCTTTTTACCATACATTGTATTAGTTGGTTTGGGAATAGGGACCGCCAATTTCATAATGAATGGTGGTCTCAATTGGATTCAATGGGCTATTCAGTCTCTATCAACAAGTTTTTTAATAGGTTATACCACTGTGTTAGTAGCCATAAACAAACCATGGTTAAAAATAAATATTAATCCGATTTGGAAATTATATATTGTATTGTTCATTGCATTTTTATTTGTAGGTTTTTTTGCAACAGAAGTTGAACATGTCATACGATCTTTGATTTTTAAAAGCGAATCTTATCAGGCTTTTTCAGCTGGTAAAATGTATCTTTTTAATGGAGTAATATCCGCTGTACTAGGTTTCAGTATTTTTCATAACCATCATCTAGTTCAGACGGGTAGCACGAAATCGGTTGAAAAACAATTGAAATTACAAAGTGAAGGATTACTTGATCAAAAAATATCCTATTCTAACGACATCACCACCAGTATTCCAGTAAAACAAGGTGATACTATTTTATTAATTCCGACACAGGAAATTGTCTATTTTGAAGCATATGATAATTACTCTTTTGTATATGACTTGCATGGTAAAAAAAGGCTTTGTGACTATTCCTTACTTTTCCTTGAAAAAAGACTGGAAAAAAAGTTTTCGAGAATACATAGAAAGTATCTTGTAAATGAAAAACATATCAAGCGGATTAAACCATACATTAATGGTCGATACATCATTGAATTTACTATAAAAGGATTATCATCCATAACCAGCAGCAAAAGTTATTCAAACACGATTCGAAGGCTAATTAAAATTGAGTAATTGTTGCTGTAATTTTTATTTTTCAAAAGATTCTTTACCATCTTCCATCATTCACACCAATTTGGGTTTAACTCACTTGTTTTTATGACCTCTTACCATAAAACTGTTTCTTAACCGATTAAATTTCCGCTACTTGCGTTTGAATTTAATTGTAAGGGTTGAATCTGCTCAACCAACGTAATAACCTTTATTTTAATCTTATGAGAACGATAGCGCTTTTTGGTTTTTTAAGTATGATTTTCCTTAACAGTTGTGCTTGTAAAAAAGAGAACAATAAGAATAAAAATCATAACTATACCGAGGTTAACCATCCAGTAAAGGTTCTTTATTTGTCTTCAATTGAAGCATTGAATGAAGGAAATCTTGATCTGTTTCTCGCCAATTTTGCACCGGAAATTAAGATGTATGGAACCGATGGCATTTATTTTGGGCAAAATGCAGTACGAGAACGATTCGAAAATGTGCTTCAACAATTTCCTAATGTTAGAATGGAGATTCCCCAACTAACACTCGAAATACTCTCCAAAGATGTAGTACTTGTAAACTTTGAATGGAAAGTGTTTCCAATAGGTCGAGGGCCTACATACAGCGGAATTGGATCGGGACTATATACATACCGAAATAATAAATGGACAGAAATACTTGAAATTGAAACAGTGACACATATAGATAAAGAATTGGAAAATCGGAAATAACTTAATAGGAATAAATGCAAACATTACACAACATAAATATTTTAGTACACATAATAACTGGGTCGATAGCTCTTTTGCTCGGTTTAATAGCCTTGTTGAGTAGGAAAGGAGGTAATATCCACAATAAAGTCGGAAGGTGGTTTTTAATATTTATTTCTGCTGTTATCTTCACAGGATTAGTTGGGGTGTTCGTTTTTGGAAGAAATACGTTCTTACTTGTCATTACAATATTAAGTGGTTATGTTTCTTTTTCTGGGTATAGAATTTTGAAGTTGAAAGCGAACATCCCTAAAAAAATCGATGCTCTAGCTGCTGTCGTTAGCTTTTTGATTTTGGTCTATTTCTTGTATTATTTCAAGTCAATTGGGATGATATGGTCCCCTATTATAATTTATAGTACCGTTGGTGCTTTACTAATTGTTATCTCTTATGATTTTCTAAGGTATTTTATTCCAAGAAAAAAATATAAAGAAAATCGGATTTGGATTTATGAACATATATATAAAATGACAAGTGCTTTTTCGGCGCTGCTTGCTGCGTTTATAGGAACGGTTTTTGAAAGGTACCAGCCACACAGTCAATACATTCCATCGGCTCTAGGATTGTTAATTATATTGGGCTTTATTTTGTATGTCTATAAATTCGGATTAAAAAGACTTCCGAAATCATAAAAAATGAGAGAATGAAACAAAAAACGTATACCAACAAGGTGTATAATTAATTACTTGGTACAGGTCTACACGGAAAATCCTCACAGATTTTCTATTCGGTTTCCTTTTGCTAAATTAGTCGTCAGAGACTCGCAGCTTAACCTTACACCAACCGTTATTAGCAATTAATAAATTCACCGTTTGAGGTATTATGACCAAGAAAAACACAAAACGAATAATTAGGATCTTATTACTAGTCGGAACCATTGTTTCCTTGTTCTTCGTACCATGGCTTTTGGTAAAGGCGTGGATACTTCCCTTACCGGATACGGTTCAGGAACAGGCAGATGAGGCCATAAGCCATGGATTTGACGGCATGATTGTCTATGTTGACCAAGCGGGCAAATCACCACAGTATTTTACTGCAGGCTGGCACGACCGAGAATTAAAGATTCCTGCCAAACCTGATGCCTTATTTAAGATTGCCAGCATCAGCAAGCTATATGATGCCGTGGCTGTGACTAAATTGGTAAGTGATGGCCGTCTTTCTTTGGACAAAACAATTGCTGATTATCTGCCGGAGCTTGTTGGAAAAATTGAAAATGCTGAGAAAATTACCCTGAGGTTGATGATACAGCATAGAAGTGGCATCCCCAATTTTACAGACGCTCCGAATTTTTGGGCAGCGCCAACAGAATCCTATGAAGAAAGTCTTGCATTGATTCTAGACAAACCGGCCAACTTTGATCCCGGTGAAGACTATGAATATTGTAATACGAATTACCTGTTAATCAATAAGATAATGGATGATGTACTGGGTTATGGTAACTTTCAATTCATTCAGGAAGAAATTCTAATACCGCTAAGTCTTAACAACACCTTCAGTTCGCTAAGTGAAGTGAATATAGAGGATGTGATGAGTGGCTATCATGTAGGA
>CAZHJO010000032.1:0-13984 GCA_964532755.1 uncultured Maribacter sp.
TAACGCCCCCGGGAAATAAAAGGTTGGCCCCAATATTGAATCGTTAGGTTGGGGTTTATAGTATAATTAAGGCGGAACGACATGCTCAAGGTCCTTTGATCAACCGTACCATTAAGATATCTCGTCTGCCCGTTTACCTCCAAATTATCTATGTACTGTAATTTGTCATTATTAATGCCATATTCTGGCGAAGCCGATATTCGAAGTGAATTTATTGGTTGATAAGTTATGCCGAATTCAGCATTATATGAACTGTTTGAATCATCAAGAGCTTTATTCCCATTTTGGAAGAAGTTAAACCTCAATTTTTTTCGCCTGTCCATATTGATGCCGTTCCAAAAACTAAAACCTGGAGACTGTCTCAACCTAGGACCGCCCCTTAGTGCAAAATTCGAATACGAAATGGGCTCATAGGTAAAACCAAGGTTCGTAAACCAATTGTTTTTCCAATTTTGCCATGAATTGGAATTGAACATCAGACTATTATGATTACCACCAAAGTCCCAAGCACTCCAATGATTATAATTGATCCCTACTTTTCTGAAGGTATTATCGGGTTTCAAGGTTTGATACCCGATCCATGTATAATGTCGAATGTCATCAGCGCGTCTTTGAAAACCAATATCGTTTATTTCCAATTCTGGAGAACGCCAGGTTGCGCCAGTCTCAAATTTCCAATGACCATTTCCGATTTTTCCCAGTTGAATGTTTCCCCCCGTACCTGAAAGGGAAGTTCGTTCTTGGTCTACCTCAACATGATCGGCCCCAACTCTCTGGAACAAATGTGTGATCGATTCTTGGGTATTCTGAATAGCTTCTGCACTGCCCTTTACATGACTCCATATTATATTACCGCCCAAATACCAGTCACGTTCATTCCATTGGTGCTTAAAATCAACTCCACCCGTGAATGCGGATTTATGAAGAAAATCTAACTCTTGGGTTAGTTTATCCCTATTGGTAGCCGTAAAAATACCCCCAATAAAAGTATTGCGTTCATTAAAATCTTTTTGCAATCTTCCCACAAAATAATTCGTCAGTGGTTCAACAACTTCCTTTCTTTGCTGCCCACTGTTATCAATAGTGGCGTATTTTTTTGCGGTAACACTTTCCAATACTCCTATTGACCAACCATCCTTGGTTTTTCCGCTAAATTTAGCAGCGCCGATGATATTGGTGTTTTCTGGTTGGTCTACAAACTCATCATCTGTGATATCGGGAAATCCTTGGGGACTACGTCCAATGCGTCGAGAATAAAACAAATTGTCAGACCCAAAGGTATTGCCCGCTTCTGAAGAAGAAATTCTATAATCAAAGATGTTCTTGTTCTCAATAAAGAAAGGTCTTTGTTCCCGGAAGAAAATCTGAAAACCATCCAATGCAATTGCAGACGGATCCGCTTCTACTTGACCAAAATCGGGGTTAACTGTCAAATCCAATGTCAGGTCGTTTGTAATCCCTATTTTGGCATCCAACCCTCCGGTCAGTTGCCCGTCACTTCCATCACTAAAAGGATTGCCATCTTCAGCTTCATAGGTTTTTATACGCCCCACCGTATATGGCTGAATCTCCATTTGCTTTTGCGGCTCCAGGTTGAACAATCCATGTAATTCTCCAAATTCACTAATAAAACCTGGGGTGTCTACCGGTAATCTTTGCCATACTGATCTTTCTTCTTCCCTGAAATGTCTTCGCATTACTTCCAGTCCCCATACCTGTTCCTTAGATTTGCCAAATTTTAATTGACTTAACGGAATCTTCATCTCTGCTGTCCAACCTTCAGCGTCAATATTGGTTTTGGTATACCATATGGGATTCCAACTATCATCTTCATTTGCGCCATTATTGGTTTCAAATACATCTCCTTTTACCCCTGCCGCTGAAACAATAAATCCAAAGGCGGTTCGCTTATCATAATAACTATCAATAAATATTCCAACCCAATCGCCATCAAAAGTATCCCTTCTTGAAAGACGTTTGACTATTTTGTCTGGTTCATTGTCCAAACATTGTATTCCGATATATACGAACTTTTGATCATAGGTTATTTTAAATCTTGTTTGATTGCTTGGGGCGGTGTTTTCGTCCGGTCTAGATTCAATAAAATCATTTTCCCACTCAACAGTATTCCAAGCGGCCTCATCGATTAGACCATCGATAACAGGGAGCACTCCACTAGCTAATGCCTTGGTGGTATAAATTCTTTTAGGAACAACTGCGGTAGAATCTTGGGCATAGGAAGACAGTTCAACAATGAATATTGAACAAAGTAATAGGAAGTTGGCTTTCATCAGTGATTATTGTATGATCGATGTTCTATTGAAAGACTAATTGACATTTGAAACGTTACAGTCCTTTAGTTTATTTAGGGTTTTTTTAACAAACTTAAAGGAGTATATACCCGGAAATAGAAAGCCAAAAATGCTACATTGACATGTTATTTAAACCAAAAAAATAATAAGATATAAGCATTTGTATTTTTACATAATAATTGTACATTTGCACCCCATTTAACGGGATTGAAGTATTTAATCAATAAAAATATTAGTGTGGACACATTAAGCTACAAGACTATTTCTGCCAATAAGGCTACTGTAAACAAGCAGTGGTTATTGGTTGATGCAGAAGGAGAGACATTAGGACGTTTGGCTTCCAAAGTTGCTAAATTACTTAGAGGTAAGCATAAACCTAATTTTACGCCACATGTTGATTGCGGAGATAATGTTGTTATCATCAATGCGGAAAAAATCACCTTATCAGGGAATAAGTGGGATAGCAAAACGTACAACCGTTATACAGGCTACCCAGGTGGTCAGCGTAGTACAACAGTAAAACAGGTGTTGGATAAGAATCCAGGTAGAATTGTTGAAAGAGCAGTAAAGGGTATGCTTCCTAAGAATAGATTAGGCGCTGATCTTTTCAGAAACCTTAAGGTATATGTAGGACCAGAACATAATCAAGAAGCTCAAAAACCAACTGCAATAAATTTAAACGACTTTAAATAATGGAAGTAATTCACAAAATTGGTAGAAGAAAAACAGCTGTGGCCCGTGTTTATCTTTCGGATGGTAAAGGAAACATTACCATAAACGATAGGGACCTAAACAGTTATTTCCCTACTGCGACACTTCAGTACAAAGTAAAGCAAGCCTTTGCATTAACCAATACCGAAGATAATTATGATGTTAATGTCAATGTTTATGGAGGTGGTATTACTGGGCAAGCCGAGGCTATTAGATTAGCACTTTCAAGGGCATTATGCGAAGTTGATGAAGAAAATAGAACAGCGCTTAAACCTGAAGGTCTCTTAACCAGAGATCCAAGAATGGTTGAACGTAAGAAATTCGGACAGAAAAAAGCCCGTAAGAAATTCCAGTTCTCTAAGCGTTAATATTTTGCTATCCCAAGGGTTATTGGGATTAAGAGTTTAATAATAAATAAACAAATACTGAAACGAGTTCAGTATAAAACCAGTTCATTGAAAGTCTCGAAATGAGGCAATTAAAAAATCCCGTTTTCCATTTCCAATGGATAGATATCGATGCTTACAAAAGAATCGATTTCAGGGTAAATTAGTTTAGCATCTAAATGTTTGAGGCTCCACCAAATTGGCGTGGTACCACTCAAATATTGCTAATTCAGAAGAACGTAAACTAAGTTTAAAATGGCGAAAGTCGAAGTAAAAGAATTATTGGAAGCGGGTGTGCATTTTGGCCACCTAACAAGAAAATGGAATCCTAACATGGCGCCCTACATCTACATGGAGCGAAACGGAATCCACGTTATCAACCTTTATAAAACAGTAGCAAAATTGGATGAGGCCAATGAGGCCCTTAAAAAAATTGCTGCCTCTGGCCGAAAAATACTTTTCGTAGCCACAAAGAAACAGGCAAAGGACATCGTTGCAGATAAAGTGGCGAAGGTAAACATGCCTTACATTACGGAGAGATGGCCTGGTGGAATGTTGACCAACTTTGTTACGATTCGTAAAGCTGTTAAGAAAATGGCTTCTATTGATAGAATGAAGAAGGACGGAACATTTCTTACATTATCTAAAAAAGAACGTCTTCAGGTTGATCGTTTACGTGCCAAATTAGAAAAGAACCTTGGTTCAATTTCTGAAATGACGCGCCTTCCGGGAGCACTTTTCATAGTTGATACAATGCGAGAGCATATTGCGGTTAAAGAAGCTCAAAAATTGAACATTCCCATATTTGCGATGGTTGATACCAATTGTGATCCTAGGGATGTTGACTTTGTAGTTCCTTCAAATGATGATGCTTCTAAATCTATTGAATTGATCATGACCCAGGTGACTGATGCCGTTGCCGAAGGTTTATCTGAACGCAAGGCTGAAAAGCAGGGAGATGCTCCTAAAGCCAAAACTGTAGAAGCAACTAAAGTAGCTGCTGCCAAGGAAGAAGCTCCAAAAGAAAAAACTAAAGCACCAGAAGTTGTTAAAGAAAAGGTTGTCAAAGAAGTTGAAGAGGTAAAAGCAGAAGCGCCCAAGGAACCGGCTCCAAAAAAAGCAGCTCCAAAAAAAACGATAAAAGCAAGCGCTGACAAAGCTGATGACCTTACCAAAATTGAAGGTATAGGCCCAAAAGCCGCAGAGGCGCTTGTCAATGCTAGTATAGATACCTATGCTAAATTGGCCAAGGCCAAAGCTGACAAAATCAAAGCGGTTTTAACGGAAGCTAGTTCAAGAATGGCGCATTTAGACCCAACTTCATGGCCTAAACAGTCGAAAATGGCTGCTGATGGCAAATGGGATGAGCTAAAAGAATGGCAAGACAATACCAAAGGTGGTGTTGAATAGATGTCTATAGACACAATAAAAATCAAGTAGTAACATTGTCATTTGAAAATGACAGTATTAAATAATATATAAGATGGCTAAAATTACCGCCGCAGAAGTAAATACATTAAGAAAGACCACAGGAGCAGGCATGATGGACTGCAAAAATGCTTTGGTCGAAGCAGATGGGGATTTCGAAAAAGCAATTGAGATTCTTCGTAAAAAAGGACAAAAAGTAGCTGCAAAAAGAGCCGATAGGGAATCCTCCGAAGGCGCGGCTATCGCAAAGGTCAATGATGGCAATACAACTGGAGTTATCATTTCATTGAATTGTGAAACCGATTTTGTTGCAAAAAATAACAGCTTTGTTACCTTAGCCAATGACTTGGCCGATATTGCTCTAGGCTATGACAGTAAAGAAGCATTTCTTGCTGCCGATTTCAATGGTTTGAGTGTCCAGGAAAAATTAACTGAACAAACTGGTGTTATAGGAGAGAAAATCGAAATAGGTGGTTTCAGCAAGCTTAGCGCCCCATTTGTTGGTTCATATATTCACGCTGGTAATAAAATTGCAACCTTGGCCGGACTTTCTTCAGCTGTTGAAGGTGCTGCCATCGCTGCAAAGGATGTGGCCATGCAGGCTGCAGCAATGAACCCAGTCGCCTTGAATGAAGAAGGTGTGGACCAATCTGTAATTGACAAGGAGATTGAAATTGCCAAGGACCAATTGCGTCAAGAAGGTAAACCGGAAGCAATGTTGGATAATATAGCGAAAGGCAAGCTTAAGCGTTTCTTTAAGGACAATACTTTGGTTAACCAAGCTTTCATTAAAGATAGCAAACAAAGTGTTGCACAATATGTAAAGTCTGTTGATACCGATTTAACAGTTACCGGATTTGCAAGGGTGGCACTAGGATAGATCTAGTACCAAACTAATTTTAGAAACCGTCATACTTGCAGTGTGGCGGTTTTTTTATATTCTTTTCAAAAGATCCCGATAAAGCCATTTTTAAGCTTCAGAACTAAACTGTTCCATAAGATTTTTTGATTATTTTTACTGGAAACAATTTTTGAAGCATGCAATACAACAGAATTCTTTTAAAACTTAGTGGAGAGGCGCTAATGGGTGCAAAACAATATGGCATTGACCCAAAAAGACTCGCAGAGTATGCCCAAGAGATAAAAGAAGTTGTGGATAAAGGCATGCAGGTCGCTATTGTCATAGGAGGAGGTAATATTTTTAGAGGACTCTCAGGGGCAAGCAATGGTATGGATCGAGTTCAAGGCGATCATATGGGGATGTTGGCCACTGTTATAAATGGTTTGGCATTACAAAGTGCATTGGAAATCGCTGGTGTTGAGACACGCTTGCAATCGGCTATAAAAATAAATGAGGTAGCTGAACCTTTTATCAGAAGACGTGCCATGCGACATTTGGAAAAAGGAAGGGTCGTTATTTTTGGAGGAGGAACAGGAAATCCATATTTTACTACGGATTCCGCGGCCGTTTTACGAGCCATTGAAATAGAGGCTGATGTAATTTTAAAAGGAACCCGTGTCGACGGCATTTATACCGCTGATCCGGAAAAGAATAAAAATGCCACAAAGTTCGATTCCATTTCATTCAATGATGTATTGAGAAAAGGACTAAAAGTAATGGACACCACTGCTTTTACTTTGAGCCAAGAAAACGAACTACCCATAATTGTCTTCGATATGAACAAGAAAGGCAATTTAATAAAAGTTCTTGACGGTGAAAAGGTAGGCACAAAAGTAAATCTGTAGTTTGGTATAGTTTGTGTTATTTGATTTTTAAAAGCTAAGGTTATGAACGAAGAAGTTAAATTCATTTTAGAAGCAACCAAAGAAAGTATGGATGCGGCTATTCTACATCTTGAAAAAGAATTTATTAAAATCCGGGCAGGAAAGGCAAGTCCTGCCATGCTGTCCTCTGTAATGGTAGAATATTATGGGTCGCAGACGCCTTTATCGCAAGTGGCGAATATAAATACCCCTGATGGTCGTACCTTATCGGTGCAACCCTGGGAAAAAAGCATGTTACAGGAAATTGAAACTGCGATCATGCATGCAAATCTTGGTTTTAACCCCATGAACAATGGTGATTTTGTTATTATCAATGTTCCTCCTTTGACTGAAGAACGCAGAATTCAATTGGCCAAACAAGCCAAATCCGAAGCTGAACACGCCAAAGTTGGTGTGCGAAATGCCAGACAGGAAGCCAATAAGGAAATCCGGGATTTGGATGATGCCTCTGAAGATGTAAGGACGAACGCTGAAATGGATGTTCAAGAACTAACGGATAAATACACAAAAAAGATTGATGATTTCCTTCATGCCAAAGAAGCTGAGATCATGAAAGTATAATATCATATAAGATAACAAGCCAAAAAGCGACCTCAAGAGGTCGCTTTTTTGATTTATAAAAACATCCTATTTTATTTAATTGTCGCAATTTAGGAAGACTACTCAGCATTCTTTACCTTTGCGCTCGTAAAAATCCTAGATGGTAGCTAAACTTACACAAGGCTTTTGGGCACGGGTCGCTCGAATAATCCTAAGAAATAGGATTCTGATACTGTTATTGATTGCAGCTATTACTGTCTTTATGGCCATGCAGTGGGAGAATATGCGATTTAGCAACTCGCAAGCAAATCTACTACCAGATGATCATCCCATAAATCTTGAATACCAGAATTTCCTGAATCAATTTGGTGAGGAAGGCAATACCGTCATTTTCGCAATAGGTGATTCTGCACTCTATTCCCCATCGAACTTTAATAGGTGGAACAAGTTCAGCAAACAACTTGGAGCATTTCCAGAGGTAGATTTTGTCCTTTCGACCGATAACCTTCAGGAATTGATTAGGGACAAGGAAAAACAGGAATTTGTCCTTGAGCCCCTAATCAAATCTGAAATCAAGACCCAAAAAGATGTTGATACCTTAGCAAGCCATCTTTTCAATGACCTCCCATTTTATGATAATCTGATCTATAATAAAGAAAGTCGCACCATACGTACCGTAATGTATCTGGATAAGGATATTGTAAATACTTCAGTGCGTAAAGACTTTATCCTCAAAGACCTAACGAACCTTGTCAATAATTTCGAGGAAGAAACAGGCATGGATGTACGTGTGTCTGGCATGCCCTATATTAGAACTATGAATTCCCAGAACATTATTGATGAAATAGGGAAATTCATTCTGGCAGCACTTGGTGTTACTTCTTTGATTTTCTTTTTCTTTTTTAGAAGTTTCCGAGCTACTTTGATTTCAATGTTCATTGTTATTATCGGGGTTATGTGGGCGTTTGGGGTTTTGGGATTGTTGCAATATGAGATAACGGTTTTAACAGCTTTGATTCCCCCTTTGATTATTGTTATTGGCATTCCCAACTGTATTTTCCTTATTAATAAATACCAACAAGAGGTCAAGAAGCACGGTAATCAGGCACTTTCACTTCAACGGGTTATCTCCAAAATTGGTAACGCTACTTTAATGACGAATATGACCACGGCTTCTGGTTTTGCGACGTTCATTGTTACTGATAGTAAATTATTAAAGGAATTCGGTATTGTGGCTTCAATCAATATCATCGGGATCTTTATATTATCACTTTTAATAATCCCAATAGTTTACAGCTTTATGACTTTGCCCAAAACAAAGCATTTAAAACACCTTAATAAAAAATGGATTGATGCCTTTGTTAATTGGATGGTACAGATTGTTCGTGAAAAACGTATTTCGGTCTATGTAATTTCCATTGTTTTATTGGTAGTAAGTATAATTGGTATTTACCAAATTGAAATATCAGGAAGTCCCATCGAAGATATGCCCAAAAAAGCTGATTTCTTTAGTGATATTCGTTTTTTTGAGAACGAGTTTGATGGAATAATGCCAGTAGAGATAGTCGTTGACACCAAAAAACCAAAAGGTGTAATGAAACCGGCTACTTTAAAAAGAATGGACCGCTTAACCACTGTTATTGATGAGATTCCCGAATTGTCAAAGCCTATTTCCGTGGTCAACCTGGTCAAATATTCCAAACAGGCCTTTTATAGTGGCATTCCAAAGTATTATCAGCTACCAACAACCCAGGAGAACAATTTTATTATGGATGTGGCCCGGAAATCATCTGACAACGGGAATCTATTAAAGAGCTTTGTTGATAGTACCGGTCAAACAGCGAGGTTAACCACTTTCATGAAAGATGTGAAAACAGAACGCATGGAAGATATTGAAACCCGGCTTTATGAGCACATTGCAAAGATCTTCCCATCAGAAAGATACAGTGTTTATATGACCGGTAGTGCACTACTTTTCTTGAAAGGAACAAAGTATTTGGTAAAGAATCTTGTTATATCGCTAACTTTTGCCATTTTTCTGATTGCGCTTTTTATGGCATTTTTATTTAGGTCATTTAGAATGATTGTCATTTCACTAATTCCAAACTTATTACCCTTGGTCATAACCGCTGGGGTAATGGGATTTGTGGGTGTCCCCATTAAACCCTCGACCATTTTGGTTTTCAGTATAGCTTTCGGTATTTCAGTTGATGATACCATTCATTTTCTTGCCAAATACCGACAAGAACTCACGGCCAATCGATGGCAAATCAAGAAATCAGTCTATGCGGCCCTTAGAGAAACCGGAGTGAGCATGTTCTATACGTCTATCGTTCTATTTTTCGGATTTTCCGTATTTGTTATTTCCAATTTCGGTGGTACCGTAGCTTTGGGTGCGCTGGTATCCGCAACATTAATGTTCGCGATGTTGGCCAACCTTATTTTGCTTCCGTCCCTATTACTATCACTGGAGCGAAGCATTGCCAATAAGGAAGTTTTACGCAAACCTCAAATCGATATTTTACCTAAAGAGGAAGTCAATATCAAAGAACTGGAATAATAAAACATAATTCATAGGCTTTTATACATTTCAGAACTCGCTTCTTTTTATGCAAAAGGCTATCTTTGCCGTTTTAATTTTTATTTGTTTTAAAATGAAATCCTCAAGTGTAAAAGATCTACTTTCCACGACGCCAAGACAACAGGAAGTTGTTGTTAATGGCTGGGTCAAAACCTTTAGAAGCAATAGGTTCATAGCTCTTAATGATGGGTCAACCTTACATAATATCCAGTGTGTAGTAGACTTTGAAAATTTTGAAGAAGATGTTTTAAAACAAGTCAATACGGGAGCTGCCTTAAAAATCAGCGGAGTTTTGGTCGAAAGTCAGGGCAGGGGACAACATGTTGAAATCCAAGTTAAGGATATTTTTGTCCATGGTGGAGCCGACCCGGATGATTATCCTATTCAACCCAAAAAACACTCGTTGGAATTCTTACGAGAAAAGGCCCATTTACGTGTAAGGACCAATACTTTTGCCGCAGTTATGCGAGTACGTTCTGCGTTGGCATTTGCTATACATCAGTACTTCAGAGAAAATAATTTCTATTATTTTCACGCTCCTATAGTAACCGGTTCCGATGCCGAAGGTGCAGGAGAAATGTTCCGGGTTACTACTTTGGATAGTAAAAACCCACCCCTCAACGATGATGGGGAAGTTAATTACAGGGATGATTTTTTTGGAAAGGAAACCAATCTAACCGTCTCCGGCCAATTGGAGGCTGAAGCTTATGCCATGGCATTAGGCAAGGTTTATACTTTTGGTCCAACATTTAGGGCCGAAAACTCAAATACATCTAGACACCTTGCAGAGTTTTGGATGATTGAACCAGAAATGGCTTTTTATGATTTGGATGCCAATATGGATCTGGCTGAGGATTTTATAAAGTATGTGATCGCTTATATTATAAAGCATTGTAATGAGGATTTGCAATTTTTAGAGAAGCGCTTGCTTGATGAAGAAAAAACAAAACCCCAGGCAGAACGCAGTGAAATGGCATTGATTGAAAAGTTGCATTTTATTTGTGACAATAATTTCAAACGTGTTACTTATACTGAAGCGATTGCTATCTTAAGAAATTGCAAACCGAACAAAAAGAAAAGATTCCAATATCCCATAGATGAATGGGGTACTGATTTACAAAGTGAGCATGAACGCTTCCTTGTAGAAAAACATTTTAAATGCCCAGTTATATTGTTCGATTATCCTGCCAAGATAAAAGCATTTTACATGCGATTGAATGACGACGGAAAAACAGTTCGTGCTATGGATATACTGTTCCCGGGAATTGGCGAAATCGCAGGCGGGTCACAACGTGAGGAACGTTTGGATATCCTAAAAGATAAAATCACCGCTTTGGGTATTGACGAAGAGGAATTATGGTGGTACTTAGACCTTAGAAAATTTGGAACTGCCATTCATAGTGGATTTGGATTGGGATTCGAGCGCTTAGTACTTTTTGCTACCGGCATGGGGAATATCCGGGATGTCATTCCTTTCCCAAGAACACCCCAAAATGCGGAGTTCTAATCTGAAATCGTTAACTTTATAGGGTAGACAACTTACCTAGATGCTTAAACAACACTTACAGTTTAAATTATCGCAAAAATTATCTCCACAACAGATTCAGTTGATGAAGTTGATACAGTTGCCCACACAGGCATTTGAGCAACGCCTAAAACAGGAATTGGAGGAAAACCCCGCGTTGGAAGGGGGCAAAGAGGAAAGCGATAGCATTGATGATGAATTCGATGACCTTTATGACAGTGAATTGGAAGGCGAAAACATCAACACTGATGATATTAATATTGATGACTATCTAAGTGATGATGAAATCCCCGATTATCGTACAAAGGCGAATAACTACAGTGCAGATGATGATGAAAAAAGTGTGCCCTATGCTGCAGGTACATCTTTCAATCAATATCTATTAAATCAATTAAATACAGTTTATTTAAATGATGAGGAATGGAGTATTGCCGAATTCCTCGTTGGAAGTGTTGATGAAAGCGGGTATATTAGACGTCCTTTAGCCGATATCATGGATGATTTGGCCTTTACCCAAAATATTTATACAGACGAAAGCACCATTGAGTCTGTATTAAAAACAGTACAGGCCTTGGATCCGCCAGGTGTTGCGGCACGCTCATTGGAGGAATGTCTTATCATTCAATTGAAACGAAAGGAAATGAATCCCGATATTGAAAAAGCGATTTCAATATTGGAAAAATCTTTTGAACAGTTCACAAAAAAGCATTATAAAAAGCTACTTCAAAAGCATAATATTACCGAAGATGAGCTAAAAGACGCCATATCTGAAATTGAAAAATTAAATCCCAAACCCGGTGGTTCCTATGCCGGTAATAATAGGATTATTGAACACGTTGTTCCTGATTTTTCAATTAGAATCGTAGAAGGTGAATTAGAACTTACCTTAAATGGCAGGAACGCACCTGAGTTACATGTTTCCAGGGAATACAACAATATGCTTAAGGGATTCAAAGACTCAAAGAAGAAGTCTAAATCCCAAAAGGATACAGTCATGTTCATTAAACAAAAGTTAGATGCCGCAAAATGGTTCATTGATGCCATTAAACAAAGACAACAGACATTGTTCATCACCATGAACGCCATAATGGATTATCAAAAAGAATATTTCCTAACAGGCGATGAGCGAAATTTGAGGCCTATGATCCTCAAGGATATTGCAGATGAAATAGATATGGATGTTTCAACGGTATCTAGGGTTGCGAATAGTAAATATGTTGACACACCCTATGGCACTAAATTAATCAAGGAGTACTTTTCGGAGTCGATGAAGAACGTACAAGGCGAGGACGTTTCAACGAAGGAAATAAAAAAGATACTTGAAACGGTAATAGCAGACGAGGTCAAGAAGAAACCGCTTACAGATGACAAACTCGCAGCAATACTGAAAGAAAAAGGATATCCAATAGCACGTAGAACAGTTGCAAAATACAGAGAGCAATTGGGAATACCTGTGGCCAGATTACGAAAAGAAATCTAATGAAACTTTTTCAGAAAGTAATTTCATATATCTTTCACCCACTTTTCATACCTATTACTGGGACTTTTGCCTATTTTCTGATTACACCTAAATACAGTCCGCTTGAATTACAAAGCGGCAACATATTGCCTATATTCATCCTCACGGTAATAATTCCTATTATTACATTTTTGATTCTAAGGAATATGGGTTACGTAAATTCAGTTCAATTGCCTACAGTCCAAGAACGCAAATATCCCTTATATATCAATCTGATACTTTTATTTATGGTGGTTTATAAGGTTATCCCAAATAACTACATTATAGAATTGTACTATTATTTCGTAGGTCTAATAGCTGCCACTTTCGCCACTATAGTTTTATTGTGGTTCAAAATAAAAAGCAGTATGCACTTATTGGGCATGGGTAGCCTATTTATGTTTTTAATCAACCTCAGTATACATTTTGAAATCAATATCACCCTAGCACTAAGTTTATCGATTTTTGCAGTAGGTTTGGTAGCTACTTCTAGGTTATATTTAAAAGCACACACCAAAGCGGAGGTCATCATTGGATTTTGTATTGGAATGCTTTCACAATTACTTACGGTCAAATATTGGCTATAAAATATAGAAAATCAAGCCAACCCTAAGAGGTTTCAGATTTAATTCCTCTGTTCCTATAACAGTTCCATCTTCCAACAAACTATTCAAGGAGTAGTAAAAATGGACATTGAAGGTATTATAGCCAAAATTTAACATTAGACCGTATTGAAATTTTCGAATATTAGGGTTTACAAACGAAGTCTTATCCTCGGCAGTTACCACTTTAGATCGTGACCCGAAAACATAGCCCAACTTTATCCCTGAATATACTCTCCAAAATTTATATTCTTCAGAAGTTGAATCCCTCCATCTAATTTCAATTGGTAACTCGACCAAATGATTTTCGAATTTACTTCTCTTTACCAAGTCTGTCTCACTTGCGACCGCATAAACAATTCCGGCATTCGATTCATTGGCAACCATATTGGAATAGTAGGAATTGACCGCATAACCCAATCCCAATCCGATTGCAAAGGTTCTATTACTGTTTAACGGAATATCTTTAATAATTCCCCCCTGCAAACCGTATGATAAATTCGTTTGCTTGAAATCAGATGGTTTATCAAGAAGAAAATTGTACGTGAGGCCTATATAAATTTGGTCTTCGAGATAATTGGGATCACCGGTATTGAACTCTTGGGGTGTTTGTGCA
>CAZHJO010000033.1:0-13700 GCA_964532755.1 uncultured Maribacter sp.
GTTGTTTTCATATCACCGTGAATCTTTGTGCTAAGTTATTTAACATTTGCAACCTTTGAAATGAGCAAAATCATGTACTTTTTAATTGTAAGACCAATTGTATTGTATGACTATGGTCATTTTTTAAAAACCTTGGTAAAAGTATCTTTGAACAGTTCCTTTTCCAATGCACTAGAAGATGGCATCTACAACACAGACCACCAAAAGACTAAAACAGTTCTTCGTAGAAATAGGGGAGCTATCCTATTTTGCCACACGTTTCTTCAAAGAAGCATTAAAACCACCATATGAGTTCAGGGAATTATTACGACAATGTTACAATATGGGAAATAGGTCGCTGGTACTTGTTGGGGTTACAGGATTTATCATAGGGTTGGTGTTAACTTTGCAATCCAGGCCAACGCTAATTGAATTTGGTGCGGTTTCGTGGATGCCCAATATGGTGGGTATCTCAATAGTTCGGGAGATAGGTCCTGTTATAACCGCTTTGATTTGTGCCGGGCGAATTGCCTCAGGAATAGGAGCAGAGCTGGGATCTATGCGCGTTACCGAGCAAATTGATGCCATGGAGGTATCAGGGACCAATCCATTTAAGTATTTGGTGGTTACGCGAATAGCGGCAACAACTTTAATGCTACCACTTCTCGTGATTTTTGGTGATATGGTGGCCTTGTATGGATCCGCATTGGTCGAAAACATAAAGGGCAACGTTTCTTTCCAGCTTTATTTTAATACCGTTTTTGATGCCTTGGAATATGGGGATTTAATACCGGCAACCGTTAAATCATTTTTCTTTGGCTTTACTATTGGTTTGGTCGGTTGTTATAAGGGATATTACAGTAAAAAAGGTACTGCTGGCGTTGGTGTAGCTGCCAATACAGCCGTGGTTATGGCTTCACTACTACTCTTTTTTGTAGATTTTATAGCTGTTTTTATATCTGATATATTTTATGAATTGTAATATGGTTAACAAAGTACAAATATTGGGTATATCTGAAACCGACATTGGTAAGGAACCAGTAATCGATATCCGAGACCTACGCAAAAGTTTCGGTGATAACCATGTATTGAATGGATTTTCACTCAGACTGTATAAGGGCGAAAACCTTGTGGTTATGGGTAAGTCAGGTTCAGGAAAGTCGGTGATGATAAAGTGCTTGGTGGGACTAATGCAAGCTGACAGCGGTTTTCTTTCGGTAATGGGTAAAGAAATAAAAACATTGGATAGAAAAACCCTGGACACTTTACGTTCCGATATTGGATTTTTATTTCAAGGAAGTGCACTTTACGATTCTATGACGGTTCGTGAAAATCTTGAATTCCCAATGCGAAGGCATAAAGAAAAACTGGGCATTGTAACAGACACGACTCCTTTGGTAGTAGAAGCACTTGAAAATGTTGGTCTTGCCCATACCATGGATTTAATGCCTGCCGAGCTTTCTGGTGGTATGAAAAGACGGGTGGCCTTGGCACGAACCCTGATATTAAGGCCAAAAATCATTTTATACGATGAACCCACAAGTGGCTTAGATCCAATTACCGCTAAAGAGATTATTGAGCTTATGCGAAGTATTCAAAAGAAGTATGGGACCTCTTCATTGATAATTACACACGATGTGGACTGTGCCCGTGTGATATCGGAGCGCATGGTGCTCTTGGTCGATGGAATTAATTATGCTGAAGGAACTTATGCTGAATTATCAAAATCTACCGACCCAAAAGTCGAGGCATTCTTTAAAAAATAAGATCATGGCAAAAACAACCTTGGAAAATTTAAAACTGGGAATATTTGTGGTCATCGGAACGGTATTGTTGGTAATAGCAGCTTATTTGATTGGCAATCGGCAGAATATGTTTGGACAGACTTTTACTATTAGTGCCGTTTTTAAAAATGCCAACGGACTCCAAAATGGGAATAATGTGCGTTTCTCTGGAATTAATGTGGGTACTGTAAAAGCTATTGATATGGTAAATGACACTACCATAAGGGTTCATATGCTTATTGAAAAAAAGATGATGGATCATATTAAAAAGGATGCTGTAGCTACAATTGGTTCTGACGGACTTGTTGGCAGTATGATTCTAAATATCATACCAGGGGAAGGGTCAGCTGCACTGATCAATGAAGGTGACGAATTGCAATCATATAGCCGGATCGAAACGCAAGATATGCTAAGTACATTGAATACCACAAATGAAAATGCGGCCATTTTGACTGCTGACTTGTTAAAGGTAACGCAGGCAATGACCAAAGGAAAAGGAACCATGGGGAGATTATTGAATGATACACTTATGGCCGCCGATTTAAAACAAACCATTTCTAATTTGAAAAATGCCAGTCGTGATGCGAATTACACAATTCAGAAATTAAATACCATAGTTAATCAGATCAATTTTGAAAAAAGTGCTGCAGGTGCGCTTCTGAATGATTCATTGAATGGTATAAAAATGCAGAATATGCTCACAAGTTTAGAGCTATCAAGTATCGAAATTGGGGAAATGACCAAGAATTTGAACGAAATAATAGGTGAAATAGCACAGGGGAAAGGAGCTATACATTATTTGGCGAATGACACTCTTTTAGTAAACAGTTTGGATACCACCATTAAAAACATCGAGGAGTCATCAATTCGATTTAACGAAAACATGGAAGCCCTAAAGCACAATTTCTTAACACGAAGATATTTTAAAAAATTAGAGAAAAAGCATAAGAAAGAATCGCAGAATCAATGAAAAGTATTACTTGCCGAATAATTTAAACTTCTTATGCACACTAAGTCAAGTTGTAAATTATTCCATGGTGCAGGAGCTACACATATATAGAATTCAGGATTCCAAATTTGATTCATTCACCGGCGTTCATCCCTCAGCGCCCAATAAATTCCTTTTACATCTTCTACCCACTTGTCATACATATGAATAAGGGTAATTTCTTCGATTGTCTCTAAGACCCCAATAATGATCATCAAATAAAATAGCCAGTAAACAGGGGCGAAGAAAAGCGTAAAAAGTATAAAACCACCCTGTAGAACAGCAGAAAATTTAGCTAAATAGGTATGAAATGCGGTGGCTTTACCATATTTATAGAAAGCCAATATCATTTGGAGTATATAAGGAATAAATGCTATTAGAATCAATACATAATTGGCTCTCATAAATTCATTCTCGAATACCAAAAGGCCAATTAGACCCACGATGAGTGTAATTTGATCACCAATAGAATCTAATTGGGAGCCTCGGGCACTTGAAATCTTTAGCTTTCTTGCCAGATATCCATCAATGGCGTCAGTGCTATAACTAATAAGTAAGAACCACGAGAATAGCTCTCTTTCACCTATATATATAAGTGCTACAAGTAATGGTACCGCAAAAATGCGGTAAAATGAAAACCAATCCGCTATATTGAATTTCTTGAAATTTATCATATTTTAAATTGACGTTCTTATCAATGCCAATCTGTTATCCCGATTTTGGCCTATAGTAATTGGCACATCTGGTAAGAATCCATCTTTAACAACTTAAAAATAGGCCAGTAGGCTTCAAATAAAAATGATAAATGTCACAAGACAATTTTTTGACAACTGACCTTGGTCATTTTTTTGCATTTCCCATTTTATTAGCTTCATCATAAATTGAAAATAAACGATGATGAAAAAAATACTCTATGCGACTGATTATTCAGGGAATTCGGTTGCCGCATTGCAATATGCACATTCCTTAAGTAAAAAACTTAATCGAAAATTATTGGTTTTACATGTTTTTGACCTATCCGTAACTATTGCCAGTACTGTCTCTCTTTCTTATTCACGTAAGGAAGTCAAGGCCTTTAAAGAACAAAGGGAACGTCTTAATTCATTTTGTGAGGAACACTTGGGCGTTGAGCCCACCACGAATGTTACTTTGCTGATAAATGAAGGTACACCGGCCTGGGAGGCCATAATTGAAAGCGCAAATGAATTGAATGTTGATCTAATAGTTGTGGGCAAAAAGGGTGAAAGCACAATTAAAGAAGTATTGCTGGGCAGTACAACTTCTGCCTTGATTGAAAAAGCGGATTGTCCTGTTTTGGCAATTCCCGATGGGGTATTCAGTAAAGAGATCGAAACTATTGCTTATGCAACAGCTTTGGAGGAGGCAGATGTGTGGGCATTAGAGAAACTGGTCCTGATTGCCAAGCCGTTAAAAGCTTCAATTGATGTTGTTCATATAGCCACTAACGATGAATACGCAGGAGAGGAACAAATGGAGTGGTTCAAGGAAATGGTACAACAAAAGATCGAATATGATAGATTGCATTTTACACTCCGGTTTTCCAAAGATGTTTTTAGTGCTTTGAAAGAGTATTTATTGGTAAATAATCCTGACGTTATTGCAATGTTAGAGCGACAAGGACATAGCCTCATTAAAAGTATATGGCATAGGGATATAGTAAAACGTATGATGGCAGAAAGTGAGTTTCCTTTAATGACTTATCATAAAAAAAACCTAAGAAAGGAATCTATGGTTATTTAAGGGATCAAACAATGGCCATGGTTCATCCTAATCATTGCAGACCACTTTGGATAATAAATTGAGCAAGAAACAGAAGACCACAAAAAGATGATCAAAGAAGAGTATAATCCAGTAGAAATTAAATTGGATGGGCTTAATTTAAAAGGTATCCTGACTATTCCCGAAAATGCAACCGGTATGGTTATTTTCTCTCATGGCAGTGGCAGTAGTAGACTCAGTCCTAGAAACAACTATGTTGCCAACGTCCTAAATGATAATGGTTTGGCAACATTACTGTTTGATCTATTGACCGAAGAAGAAGATAGGATTTACGAAAATCGATTCAATATTGATGTTATTACCATGCGCCTTATCGATGTAACCCAATGGATACAGAACAAAAAAGAAAGTAAGGAAATGGTTCTTGGATACTTTGGTGCCAGCACTGGGGCTGCCTCGGCACTAAGGGCAGCGGCTTTTTTTGGTGATGATATCAAAGCTGTCGTCTCCAGGGGGGGGAGGCCAGATTTGGCAATGCAAGAACTTGATAAGGTAATTGCCCCAACTTTGCTTATCGTTGGTGGTTGGGACCAACAGGTAATTCAGCTTAATGATAAAGCCTACCACGCGCTTAAAGGTAATCGAAAATTGGAAATCATTCCTGAGGCCTCACACCTTTTCGAAGAACCCGGTAAATTGGAACAAGTAGCGCAAATGGCAGCAGCATGGTTCAAGAAATGGCTACAATAAGTTAATTGAAAAAAGATGTTTAAAGATAGGATTGATGCGGGTACGCAGTTGGCAGAAAAACTGTTGGAATTCAAGAGGGAAAATGTTGTTGTTTTGGCTATACCAAGAGGAGGTTTACCGCTAGGGGCAATTATTGCAAAAGCATTAAATGCTCCATTGGATGTGGCACTGACCAAAAAAATTGGCCATCCCTATAATAGGGAGTATGCCATAGGAGCTGTAAGTCTCGAAAATATAATTTTAAATGACGCTGTTGGGGTTACTAAAGGCTATATTGAGGAAGAGACCGCGAGACTACGAATAAAGTTAAAAGAAAGACACAATCAATATTATAAGAACAATGTGCCCCAAAACCTTAAGGATAAGTCCGTTGTCATTGTTGATGATGGTATTGCCACAGGAAATACCATACTAGTTACTATTGATTTGGTGAAAATGCAGGATCCAAAAAAAATCGTTGTGGCCATTCCTGTAGCTCCGCCATCAACAGTTCGTAAATTGAAAAATTACCCTGAAGTCGATGAGGTGATATGTTTAGAAACACCATATAACTTTCACGCAGTTGGACAATTCTATGAAGAATTCTTTCAGGTTACGGATCAAGAGGCCATAAACCTGTTGAGGGGTGCCAATGATATAATACAGGCCTAACCCTTCACCACGGCCACAGGCCTAAGTTTAGCCACTTTTTTAGCAATTTTTAAGGCACATATGGTATCTACCACCATGTTGACATCCTTGTAGGCAATAGGAGCTTCTTCAGCTATTCCTTTAAACGAACCAGCTTCCACATAAATACCCATTTCTTTGAGATTTTCTTTGAGTACTGGAGCATTTACTTGTTTCTTTGCTGCAGTCCTTGATAACCTACGACCAGCGCCGTGGCAACATGAACCAAAAGTAATTTCCTTACTTTTTGGGGAACCTGCCAAAATATGGGAACAGGTGCCCATACTACCTGGAATAATGACTGGTTGCCCCACAGCCCTATATGCTTTCGGTAACTCCTCAAAACCAGGCCCAAAAGCCCGTGTGGCTCCTTTGCGATGTACAATCATATTTAATTCTTCACCCGCTACATTATGTGTCTCGATTTTGGCAATATTATGGGCAACGTCATACATAAGTTTTAATGGTGCCACATCCTTTCCAAAAATGTTTTTCCAAGCAGTTCTTGCTTCCCATGAGATTATTTGCCTATTGCACCAGGCATAATTGGCGGCTGCACACATAGCCTTGAAATAGTTTTGCCCTTCTTTTGAGTTGAAGGGTACACAGGCAAGCTCCCTATCCGGGACGGTTATACCATAATTTGGCATGGCTTTCATTATAAGACGAATATAATCGGTAGCAACTTGGTGTCCTAATCCCCTAGAGCCCGTATGTATTAATACAACGACTTGTCCCTTACTTAGGCCATAAGATTTAGCAATTTCATCGTTATAAATTTGCTGCACATAGTCAACCTCAACAAAATGATTGCCCGAACCTATGGTCCCTAATTGATCTGTTCCTCTTTTTTTCGCCATTTCAGAGACCATGGAAGGATCAGCACCTTCAAGTCTACCATTACTTTCCATATAGACAAGATCATCTCTTTCACCAAAGCCATGATCCATAGCCCATTCTGCTCCCTTTAGAAGAACTTCTTCCATTTCTTGCGCAGAAAGGATTATTTGCCCTCCTTTACCCATTCCTGAAGGAATCTGAGCATACATTTCCTTGGATAATAGTTCTACTTTTTGCCTAATCTGCGCAATACTTTGATCTGAGGTCAGCAATCGTACCCCACAGTTTATATCATAACCTATTCCACCCGGTGAGATAGCGCCATCTGGGTGCAAGGTAGCTGCGACACCACCGATAGGAAACCCATAACCCTCATGAACATCTGGCATGACAAGTGAAGCCCCTTTAATACCAGGCAAGGATGCAACATTTACCAGTTGGATCAAAGATCTATCCTCCATAATGGCATCGAGCAATGGTTCGGAGGCCAAGACCCGTGCAGGTACATGCATCTTTTGATTAAAGGATTTTGGAATCTCCCACAAATAATCATTGATTTTGTCGATGTCCGTTTTATTTATTTTCATGGCTCAAATATCAAATACTACCAAAGTCTCCCATTGCTTGTTCCTATTTCTATGCACTTGTGCCTCATGGTAGGTAACCGCTTTGATCTCCTCATCATATTTGATGGTGCGGGTTCCAAATAGTATTGCACTTATTTCATTGGATGTAAATTCCAAGAATTCAACTTTACAATAAATTGATTTTTCGGCATAAGAACAGGATAAAATCTCGGATAAGAAATCGATGAGTAAACAGGTTCTATCCAAGGCATGGATTTCAATTTTTGACCTACTATCAATTGGGGTGTTTTTATTGCAAAAACCTTCTTTTAGAATATTACCCATGCCTATCATCCCTGCCACAAAAAGCTCTTTTAAGGACGAGCCCTTTATTTTCATGCGAATATCCGCAGTATGTGGGAGATATTGAATCTTCATTTTTTCGTTGCTTTAACCACAACGAAAGACCCCTCACCATAACCGTATTTTGGCATTTGTATTTTTTTAATCTCATCCAAATCATCGAAAAGGGTTTGATTGAATTGTAAATCTTTAAATCTGGCTTCCTTTAGTAGCGACTTTATACGAGCTACAGTATAAAATTTTGCATTTGCATAGAAGGTGCTGCGATGACGCTTTTCGAGATACTGTTTCGCAATGCTCTGGTCTTTGTCCAAAAATCCAATAAGAATAGATCCTTTGGGTTTTAATACCCTATACGCTTCTGCCAATGCATTTTTAAAGTTATTCAAATGACAAATGGTTACAAAAAGCACGAAATCGAATTGCATATCCCCATAGGGGAGTTTTTCAGCAATTCCATCAATTATCTCAATTCCTCTCTTGAGGGCCTTTTCGGCCATAGCTTCGGAAGGCTCTACACCTTCCTTTATCCCTAAAGGTACAGCGAATCGTCCAGTGCCCAGGCCAACTTCAATACCTCTAATGTTCTCTGGTAATGTAAGCAATTGCTCTCTTATCGCTGCGATCTCGGATTGGTAGACTTCTACATAATCCTCGTACCATTTCTCATATTCCTCAACGTTTTTTTCGAATATTCCTATCTGTGTCATGATAACTTTTTTTATTGATTATCTAAAGATGATCGTAAAAAAAGAGTCACACAATGATGCATATCAATCCGAAATATTTTAACATTCTTATAGGCGGTTTGAAGTAATTTACCACCTAACTTGAATATAAAAAGGTAAGGTACCGGAAAAGATTTTTTACCACTTTAAACAGTACCTTACCTCACCAAACCAAACCAAACTAAACCAAACAATAGTAGAACTATTCATCCAAAACCCCGAAACTAACTTTAGTGTTAACCCGGAATTCCGAAATTTTGTTGTCTTTAACGGTTACCTGCATATCTTGAACATAAACAGATCTAATGTCTTTAACGGTTTTAGAAACTTCACTAACAACCTTTTGCACGGCATCTTCAAAACTGACCGTTGAATTCCCTAGTATTTCAATTACTTTTAATACAGCCATGATAAATTTTTTAGGATTAATATTGGTGTAAAATTATCTTAGGGAAAGTGTTCCTGAAATGATCTAAATCACTCCTAGAAACATTTTGGACCGCGAAATCGAATTCAATACTCTAATTTGGATTGAAACAAAATAAACTCATTGATATTTGTCAAGTCGATGGCACCAACAAGCTTTTTGTTTGCATCCAAAACAGGGAAGTAGTTACCTTTTCGCAGTTCTACCAGACTTAAGACATTCCTAAGTTTATCATTGGTCCCCAGCATTTTAAAAGAGGTTTCCATGATATCACCAACCAACATTTCTGGCTTATTCGAATTTTTAATAATATCAGCATTCATTAGAATACCCAAAGGTTTACCATCATGCTCAATAATAAAGTCTTTTTCAGTACCTGAAAGAATCAATGCTTTTACTCTTGCTAAAGTATCATCGATTTTCAAAAAGGTAATGTTGGTGAGCATTGCTTCACTTACGGTATGCCCTTTTATTAGTTCTAACTGTTGCACCATCTTATTCTCTCCATAGGCACCCACAAAAACAAAAAGAGCAATCAAGATTAAGAAAGGGTTGAAAAGCATACCCAATAATAGAAAAACAATGGCAATTGATTGCCCTATACTTGCGGCAATTTGGGTAGCCTTGACCCGACCCATGTTCATTGCCAACAATGCCCTTAAAACCCGTCCCCCATCCATGGGAAAAGCAGGAATAAGATTAAAAAGGACAAGCATTACATTAACTACGAAAAGATAGAAAAGGAAATTTGTAAGGGTAAGTGCATTTAGATTTTCTATAATATTCGTTAGATTATCCGCTAAAAACTGTCGGATGGGGACAAGAATAAATAGCAATAATGCTATGATTACATTTACAAAAGGACCAGCAATTGCTACTAACAGTTCTTGTTTAGGCTCTTCAGGTATTTTTTCCAGACTTGCGACTCCACCAATTGGTAGCAGTGTTATTTTTTTTGTTTTTACGCCAAAATGTTGGGCTGTCAAGGCATGGCCAAGTTCATGAAGTACAACACAAAGGAATATTACCAAAATAAGAGCAATATTAAAAAAGACAGATTGTAAATTGCCTCCTTGATTAATCTCAATAAACGTAACCCAAATAATAATAAATAAGAATGTCCAATGTACCTTGATTTTTATACCTGAAACTTTGCCAATATTTAAAGAACCTTTCATTGCGTGGTATTAGGGAATAAAAATAGATACAATGCAGTTTTAGACCAATGACATAGGTCATTTGACTTGCTAAAAGATGAGACTACATTTAATCATGAACAAGGTCATAACACTTACGATGAACCCCGTGGTCGACAAAGACACCTCCGTTGCCGGAATTAAACCCAATACGAAATTGAGGTGTGTATCGCCAACATATTATGCCGGCGGAGGAGGTATCAATGTATCCAGGGCAATCAAGCAACTAGGGGGAGAATCGCTCTGCCTTTATATGGCAGGCGGTCTTATTGGATCCCATTTACAACAATTGGTTGTAGCTGATGGTATAACACAAAAAGTTATAGCTGTTGAAGGTTGGACCCGTGAAAACCTTTCCGTTACCGACACCATAACTAATTTACATTACCGTTTTGGGGTACCGGGTCCCAACGTAAAGGAAGATGAATGGCAGATGGTCTTAAAGTTTTTGGAAGAACAGTTACATAAAGACGATTTTTTAGTCGCCAGTGGTAAATTACCACCAGGAGTCCCACCTGATTTTTATGTGAAGACCTCAAAAATCACGGATACGATAGGAGCGAAGCTTATTTTGGATACTTCCGGAGTGGCATTATTGCCAAGTATAAAGGCCAAAACCTATATGATGAAACCCAACTTGGGAGAGTTGAGCATTTTATGCGGTGTTGATTTCATTTCGGATTTTGAACTGGAATCGTTATCCAAAAAGTTCCTGGAACAGAACAATTGTGAGGTGCTAGTAGTGTCTATGGGAGCAAAAGGAGCTTTACTGGTCACCAAAGATATTATGAAACATGTCCTAGCACCTACCGTACAACAAAAGAGTACAATTGGTGCAGGGGATAGTATGGTTGCAGGAATGGTCTTGAAGTTATTGAAAGGCAAATCATTAATTGAAACCGTAGAATATGGGGTTGCATGCGGTTCTGCAGCCACCATTTATCCCGGTACCCAGCTATGTACAAGAGTAGATGCTGATAACCTTTATGAATTGATAAAGGAGAAGACCGTACACAATAGTAAAAAAAATGCATGAACTGATCTAGATCAGTTCATAAAAGAAAATTAGATTATATATTAGCCCAATTATTGTTTAAAGTAAGTTCATTTGACATTGGAAAAACATACTTGTTATTCATGGGGAGTAATAAGGGTTTGTATATGAAGATATAAAAGAAACTATTGCACTGGGTGGTTTTTTATTGTGACTTGGTAACAAGTTCGAAGATTAAACTGCCACAGGTGTTTATTAGGTAGAATTCATATCTTCAGGAAACCGGGACACGGGGGTGTGCCGGTTTCTTTTAAAAATATAATAGTACTGATTTTTATTGTCGCGAGACCGTAAAGATCACAGTTGGGAACTCAATGTAGTCATGGCAAAAGATTAATTGGTTAAGTTGTTTTAGCGATAATGTAATTTAAAGAATTGTTTGATTGTATTGATGAATTTGATGTCTTAATGGGAAACGGGTATGCTGAAGGCATGCCCGTTTCTGTTTTGTATGGTATCTATGAACGTATTAATGAGGAATAATGGAATATTATTTTAATAGAATTCTTACGAATTTATCTTTTGCCGAAGTAGTTGACAAAACAACACTGGCCTTAAAGAAAGAGGGCTTTGGTATACTTACCGAAATAGATATCAAAACGACCTTGAAAAACAAATTGGATGTCGATTTCCCCAATTATGTGATCCTAGGTGCCTGTAATCCTCCTTTTGCCTATAAGGCATTATTGGCCGAAAATAAAATTGGGACCATGTTGCCCTGTAATGTAATTGTCCGTGAAACGCAAAACGGCAGTATTGAAGTTGCTGCCGTAGATCCAATAGCTTCAATGATGGGTGTCAAGAATAAAGATCTTGGTGCAATAGCCGATGAGGTTCGAAATAAATTGAAAAAGGCAATTGATACTTTGTAGCGCATATAAATTGAACCCAAATTATAGTTAGTTGTTTACGAGCTATTATTGTTGAGCACTAGCTGACTAAAATCATTACCTCCCTTTGTATCTAATCGTATTTTTATAGATAGTGGAATACAATTATAGTACTCATGGATGTACTTCAGAAAGATAATATTATCTCGTTGGATATTAACTTACCAATCTGGGAACGCTTTTTTACCATCGCCCCTTTGGTAGTTGTCGGAACCAAGGAAAATGAGGGGTATGATCTTGCACCAAAACACATGGCCACACCTATAGGGTTTGGCAATTATTTCGGTTTCGTCTGTACGCCCAGACATGGCACATATCACAATGTAAAGGCCAGCAAGGAATTTTCGGTCAGTTTTCCCTTGCCAGAACAGCTGGTAGTTACTTCTTTAAGCTCATCCCCACGTTCCGAACAGATTTCGAAATCAATGGGGATTATCGAGGCCCTTCCGCTCGTCAAGGCAACTACAATGGACGTGCCAATGATAAAGGATGCTTACTTGTACTTTGAATGTGAACTTTTCAAAATAATCGATGGTTTTGATGATTATAGTATCATTACCGGTACGATAAAAGCAGCACATGTACATAAGGATTATCTAAGGGTATCAGAAAAAGACGAACAGGAGCAGCTCTACCAAAAACCCATACTGGCCTATATCGCTACCGGTCGTTTTGCAAAAATCACTGATTCCTACAGTTTTCCATTTCCCAAGGATTTTAAAAGATGATTGCCATGACTAAAAATATTGTAAAGGAAGTTTTGGCTTATCTCAAGGCAAGTGATGATATCATGGTCGATTTCCTTGAAAAGTTGGTGCAATACGAGTCACCATCAAATAATCCTAATTCACAAAGACCATTGCTCGAATTCCTAGGCAGTAAGCTGAGTTCAATTGGGTATTTTACCTTACACGTCCCTGGAAAAAAAACGGGCGGCTTTTTATACGCTAGACCTCAAAATAGAGACAGAAGAAAGCCATTGCAATTAATGGTGGGTCATTGTGACACTGTATGGGAAATGAATACTTTGTTAGATATGCCCATTTCCAAAAAAGATGGCAAGATGACCGGTCCTGGAGTTTATGACATGAAGGCAGGACTAGTTCAGCTTATTTATGCCCTGCAGGTAATTCATGAAATGTCGTTGCAGTCCCATCTTTCCCCTATAATTCTAATCAATTCTGATGAGGAAATTGGTAGTAGGGAATCACGGCAAATTATCAAGAGGCTTTCAAAAATAGCTGAACGTGCATTTGTAATGGAGCCTCCTTTGGGCCTTGAAGGAAAATTGAAAACCGCCCGTAAAGGCCTAGGGCGATTCACCATAACGGTTACAGGAAAGGCTGCACATGCCGGTTTAGATCCTGGAAAAGGGATAAATGCCATTGTTGAACTTTCCCATCAAGTACAAAAATTGTTTGCTATGAACGATTTTGAAAAGGGAATAACGGTAAACGTTGGTACCATTCAAGGAGGTATTTCCCCAAATGTGATAGCACCTGAGAGTAAGGCTGTGGTCGATGTTAGAGTGCTAAATAAAGAAGACGGAGAATTAATAACTGAACAGATTTATGGTTTACAACCAACCATTAACGATGTGGTGATTAAGGTTGAAGGGGGAATTGGACGACCACCTATGGAGCGTACCGCCCGAAACCAGAAACTATGGCAGCTTGCAAAGACCAAAGCCCTGTTATTAGGTTTAGACCTGCGGGAAGCAATCGCG
>CAZHJO010000034.1:0-13614 GCA_964532755.1 uncultured Maribacter sp.
CTTTTATATTCCAAATGGGCCGCTTGGGTTATACCATTCCCTATTTTATTCGGGGAGAACGACTTTAATACAAATGCCTTGCCATTCCACAAATTGTTGGATGATGCCAAATTATATTCTAAACCCACGTTCCTGTTGAATTTCGGGTAAAGAGCGGTTAAAGAATCATTCTCTTGTGGATAATTGAATGACTCCTTGTTTACTAGCATAAGTCCTATACTTGACCTACTGAACACCTTGCGCTGAAGCGACAATACCCCAAAATTCTGGCTGGGAAGACCCGTTTCATCAACTGCTGCCGTTTGCATATCCATAACTCCCAAGCGCCATTTTTCATTAAGATTACCACTTACCCTCGCCCCTGCCCTGATTGGGACGCCTAGCCCAATGCGGCGTGAAAAAAAAGGTCGGATTGTAGGATAACCAAAATTGGCGAATAGATCCCCGTTCTCTAAAAAGAATTGCCTTTTTTCAGGAAAAAATAGCTCAAACCGGTCCAAATTGGTTACTTGTCGGTCCACTTCGACTTGAGAGAAATCCGGGTTTGCTGTTAGGTCTAGATTCAAAGATGATGTAAGACTCACCTTAACATCGCCCCCAATTTTTTTATCAAAGTCAGTTTCTCCCTCAAGGTCACTGTTTATGCTGGTCAAGGCAAAAGGAATAAGGGAAACATTGGTTCCTGGTGATGGTGGCGGAGCATCCCAAACCAAAATCCCGGTATAGGCCAAGGAAGCCGTAGGAAACTGGCGAGGTATAGGCGTCCAGCTCGATTTTTCGCTTGCTTTTAAATCCAATCGGCTAAAATTAATACCCCATTCCTTTACTCCGTCCTCATACCGGATCGATTTAAAGGGTACTGCCATTTCAAAAACCCATTTCTCATCATCCCGAACTACCTTGGAAATCCATTTACTATCCCAATTAAGATCAATGCTTCCGCCTCCGAACATCGTTCCATCCCACTGTGCACCAGCGGCATTGGAACCAAAGGAAAATCCGGTAGTTTGATTATTAAATGGGTCCAAAAAGAGCAAAAAGTTATCATTCTTGCCAAAGGAGAAATCACGGCGTAAAGATTCCACAAAGTTTTTTCCTTTAGTGTTATTGAAAAAAGTGGCAACGAGGTAAATATTGGTGTCATCGTAAGCCATCCGAATTTCTGTAAACTGAGTGGCCTTACGATCGTCCATAGGCAAAACCATAAAGAAATCATCTGCTACATCGGTGTTTTTCCATGCCTGATCATCTGCGACACCATCAATTACAATAGGTGAGGTTGTTTTACGAATGTGCAATCTAAACGATTCATTCTTCTTTTGAGCAAATCCAAGCGAACTGAAAAGTAATAGGGCAATGGTGATAAACCGCTTCTTCATAATTAAAACTAAAATACCCAATATATCGCAGTTTAACCGATCAATTATGTACAATTAATTGCTGTTATTTATCAATTGGTTTGAAGAGTAGCCGATTCATTTCCCATAAATATACCATTCTGCTAAAAATTACGTTAAATCGTATACGAAATACTATATTAGCTATATGATATCAAAGATAATCTTACGGGACCAAGTACGTGAGCACTTGCTAAACCAAATGACGAATGGTCACTTGGAACCCGGTAAAACCATAAATCTGGCAGCTTTGGCCCGTAAACTCGATGTAAGCGTTACCCCTATTCGTGAGGCCCTTACCCAGTTGCAACAATCAAAACTCATAAAAGCCATACCTAACAGAGGGTTCATTATCGCTGAATTAAATTATCTAGAAGCTAAAGACCTATATGAGTTAGTGGCAGATTTAGAGGTGATGGCACTTGAGAACTCAGTTTTTGATGAGGCTTCAATAGCTTCATTAAAAAAAACACAGATCAGGTTCAAAAGTGCAAAGGATACCCTATCGAGAATACATGCCAAGCTCGAATTCCATAGAATTCTTACACAGCATTATAACAATGCATTGGCACAGCAAATATTGACCGATCTTAAAACCCGAATAATTTTTTATGAAAGGGCTTTTATGTCCGATGATTCCATTTATGCCAAATCAGATAACCAACATGATGGGATAATCTCAGCCATTGAAGACGACAATGTACCAACTGCGGCACTCGTCTTAAAAATGAATTGGATGCTTATTTTGGATTATATTCAAAAACAATTGCGATTTATATAATGACTACTCTAAATCTTTTAAGATCATTCCTGCTTTTTTAATATTGCTATTGTAACAACCTATTATCCTGCGCGTAAACAAATAGTAAAAAACCGTTCCCAGCGGTAGAAACCAAAGCCAAAAATTACCTTGGGATTCTGAAAAAATATCATCCCCATCGAATATTTTAGACCCTACTGGGATAATTATCAGCATAAGCACAAAACCGGCGTAGACCGTAAATTTCATAAACTTTTGATATCGCCGTTTGCTTTTTTCATAGGCTACTATACTTTCCTTGTAGTTTAACATTGAAACATTTAAATTTTGCATCCTGTTTAAATACTTAAGCGAAAAATATGGTAGCAATATTAGTATGGCCAAGGTAATGATGCCACATATTCGTAGCGGCAATGTATCTAATTCATAAAATCTTAAAAGTAAAATGACCGCCATAACGTAGGTAAAAACAGCACTGATTTTTTCTGGAATTGCAATCTTGTTCAATCTATCTTTATAGTCCTGATGTGTCATCCTTAATATGATTTCTTTCGTTAATTTTTTTTGCTTTTCAAGCTCTTTGCTCATTTGGGCCCATGTGGCTTGCAATTCCTCAATTTCCATATGCTAACTATTTAACCATCTGTGATTTTAATTTTTCTTTGATACGAGAAATGCGCGTACCAATATTACTGGACGTCATACCCGTTATTTCAGCTATTTCATCATATTTTTTGCCCTCTAACAGTAGCAACATAATTCCTTTTTCCAATATGTTGAGTTGCTGTATTTGATCATACAGCATCTTAAGCCGTTCTTCAAACGCTGAATCATAAAATTCGGTTTGACGTAGTACTACCTTCTCTATAGCTACCGAATGTCCCTTACGCTTATTTTTTTTTACTCGCGTTAAAGCGGTATTCAATGCAATACGATACATCCAAGTACTGAATTTTGATTCATTTCTAAAAGAATCGAAAGACTTCCATAACTGATAAACAATGTCTTGATATAGGTCTTGCTGATCTTCCCTATTATCAGTATAGATTGTGGTAATCTTAAAAATAACACCTTCGTTCTGTTTTATAACCTGAACAAATTCATTCTCCCTATCCATGTACGGGTTTTGGTTTGCTATATTAGTATATAAAGTGACAAAAAAATCACACTGGTATTAAATAAAAACATTTGTTAGGGAGTCAGCATATATTAAAACGACAGTTTTTACGTTAAGAAAGTACAAAAAATAGTAAAGTAGAAACTTCCATATAATATAAGTGCGCCACATGAACTACTTATCCCCACAAATTCAAGCCCTGGCCGAAAAGAAATCAAATAAGAAAGCTCCTTTGGTCAAAAAGGGATATTCCTGTGGCATATTTCAAGATTATGGGTTTAACACTATTCATAAAACCCAAAACAAAAGTTGATTTGGTTAAGATCATTTGAAGGTCAAATCTTTAAACAGGTGCTACAAATATGGCACAGTGGTTGAATGGGTTCACTAAAAATTGATTCTTTTATATTTCCACCTTAAACTGAATTTGAATCGATATAGCATTCCACATGATTATGCAGCCATAATAATGAGGCTGGTAAATTTGTGGTAATCTGTTTTGATAACAGTTTTTCGATAATCTCTTTTTTTTTAGATCCGGTTAATAATAGAATGATCTTGTTTGACTGCAAGATATCTGCCATACCCAAGGTCATCCCATAGGTTGGCTTTTTTTTCAAAGTATATATCATTTGATGGTTTAATGAATCTGCAGTGAGTTCCGATTGGTGACAGTTGGGGGTTAAGGTATCTGTTGGTTCATTAAATCCGATATGCCCATTTTGTCCAAGTCCCAAAATACAGATATCAATTGGCCCTTTCTTTTGAATTTCAGTTTGTATTCTTTCACATTCCTTTTGGGGAGAAGCAGGATTACTTTTAAACGAAATATATCGGTTTTGAGGTATTGCCAAGGGTTGTAATATTTTCTCGTGTATATATGATTCACAGGAGCCTGGCCCATTGTGCTTGATTCCCACCCATTCGTCCAATTTTATAATTGTCAACTCGTTAAACAGTCTAGAATCATTATTAAAAACCTTCGCTAGATTTTCATAGGTTCCTGATGTAGAATTACCGGTTGCCGTACAAATTATTTGCTGTGGACTTTTTTTCAATTCAGATACAATGGAATCGCAAGATAATTGGCTCATTTCATTGTAATCACTACAATAGTGTATGTTCATATTATGCCCATGCTTTATCTCCTTTATTGTAAGGAATACATCCTTTAAATTCACCAGGTACAGGAATATAACGCAAAGCTTTTGTAACGCCAGGTTCTGAAGTAAAATAACCCCAAATCGTAAGTTGCTTCATCATGGAAAAAAAATGTGATGGTCCGTCTTTTGGTATTGCCTTGGCTTTCTCTTCCAATTGTACTAAAAGATCATGTCTTTGTTTGTGATCAAGCCCTAAGAAGTCTTCGGAATACGTCTTATTTGCCAATCGATCTAATTCCGCAATTCCTTTTTTGAAGATCGCTTGCTCCCTTTCATCATAACAATCAGTGACAATGGTAGTCATGAATACGCCTATTTTGGCAGCTTTAGCCCCAGGTGAAATATCTGATTCGGGTAAGATAGTCTCCCCAACCTCGTCTAACAATGCAATATCGGAATTTGAGAACAGGACATCTTTTTTTACTTCTGGAGTACAACCTGACAGAAAAAAATCCGATCCAATAATGGTACCCCCAACAAGGGTAGATGTGAGTACTAGCGCTTTTCTTCTATCCATAAGTACAACATTAACTTCTTTTTTTCCATAGTTTATAGGGCTTATCAACATCTGACTTGAAGGGTAAAAAAACTTTCTTATGCGTGCCAGCTGATTCATAAGCTGCAAAAATCACCTCCAATACCGCTCTACCGTCTTCTCCTGTAACTTCAGGTTTTTTATCGTTCTTTACACAATCTACAAAGTGGGCAAACTCCTGGGGGAAACCATAATTCCAAATTTCTTCAAACATCGTAAAACTCCAACCAATCGTATTTCCTGCCTTTTCGACAGCGTACCCTACTCCTTTTTTACTATAGGTTTGTATCGAATTACCTTGAAGTACATCGGCATAAGCTACTCCCTCAGAACCATGAATCTCTGCTCGATCATCCATTCCTCCCAACTTTGTCCAACTTTCCTCCGCTATGGCCATAACATCGTTTTCAAATTCAAGAATAATGATAGCGTTATCATCCCCAATGGTTTTATCCTTGTGTACACTGGTTGCCATTTGGGCATAAACTGATTTTATGGGTTTCCTCCCATTCAACCATCGAAAAAATTCTATCGCATGACAACCCATATCCATAGTAACGCCCCCACCAGACCGCTCCACATCCCAAAAATGATCGGCATGGGGTCCGTCATGTTTTTCAGATTGTTTAAGTAAAACCGGTCGTCCTAGAGCCCCTTCATCCAATAATTCTTTTAGTCTAACATATTTTGGTGTAAAGCATAGCTCTTCAGCATACATTAATTTAACCTTGGCTTTTTTACAAGCATCGATCATACGATCAGCTTCATTTAAATTCATACATAATGGCTTTTCCACGACCATATGCTTACCTGCCTTGGCTGCTTTTAAGGCTATTTCACAATGCACATTATTCGGTGCCCCAATAACGATCAAATCAATTGCATCCATGGCCAGCATTTCATCAAGGTTGGTAAAATGATGTGGAATACCATGTTTGCGTGCGAATTTTTTAGCATTTCCTATCGTTGGAGACATTACTGCCATGATTTCCGCATCCGCAACTGTTTTTAAAGCTTCTGCATGAATCGATGAAATAAATTGTGACCCAACAAGTCCGACGTTGACCTTTTTAATCATTTATGAACGTTTACATTATAGATTCCCTTTGTGAAATTCCTCCGCGGCATAATTTGCGGCTCTTGCCGTAAGTGCCATGTACAGTATAGACGGACTCTGGTTTCCTGTACTTGTCATGCAAGCACCATCTGTCACAAATACGTTTTTACACAAATGCAATTGATTCCATTCATTCAGGAGTGATTCTTCTGAATTTCGTCCCATTCTGACGCCTCCCATCTCATGAATATCCAAACCTGGAGGTTGCCTATTATCATCAACATGGACATCTATGCACCCTATTTTTTCTAACATTTCCTTACTCTGTTCTAAAAAATCAGAGACCATTTTTTCATCATTTTCATCATAATCCACATCGGTAACCAGAAGCGGGATTCCCCATTGATCATTCTTTTCCTTACTCAAATAGACCTTGTTGGTTTTTTTGGGTATAGTCTCGCCTTGCATATACATATAAATATACCAATCGCCTGCTTCACTAAGTGCATGCTTGAAATCGGCCCCAATCTGAATGTCGCTTTCTGGAAGCGCCTCTTTTCGTACTCTATAGGCCCCACAAAATGTGGTAAAACCGCCAACATAATCCATTTCTTGCTCCCTTAAATTTCGGTAATTGGCTAAAATAGGTTCTGTCGGATTTTTGCCGTATATATACTTATCTTCAAAACCAGTTATTTTTCCTCCGGCATATCCTCGATAAATATGAAAACATATATACTTTCCTAAAAGTCCATTGTCATTGCCCAAGCCGTTTGGAAAACGCGATGACTTGGAATTGAGTAATATAAGATTGGTGTTCAAAGCCGATGCATTTACAAAAATTATACGGGAATTAAGGACTATCTCTTCGCCAGTATTGGCATCTATAACTTTTACTCCCGAGGCTTTCCCGGATTCTTCATCATATAGTATGGAGTGTACTACCGAAAAGGGACGAATCGTTAGGTTTCCCGTCTTTTCCGCCCATGGTAGTGTTGACGACACCGAACTAAAATAACCCCCAAAAGGACAGCCCCTCATACAAAGATTACGTGCCTGGCATTTTCCACGACCTTGTTCTAAATGAATTTCCCGGGGTTCACTTAACTGCGCCCATCTGCCCTGCACCAAATGCCGATCGGGATAGTGTTTATGAATACTATCGCTCATATGTTGCTCTACACAATTAAAATCGAATGGTGGCAAAAATTCGCCATCAGGCATAGCATCAATTCCATCTGCATTGCCACAGACGCCTATAAATTTTTCGACATGCGTATACCATGAGGAGACATCGTCATAAGAAATAGGCCATTCAATCCCATAACCATATTTATTTGGTGCCTTAAATTCATAATCACTCCATCGCTGACAGGCTCTTCCCCAGGTCAGTGATTTACCGCCAACCTGGTATCCACGAATCCAATCAAATGGTTTTTCTTGAATATATGGATGATCATTGTCCTCGATAAAAAAATGCGCCGTACTGTCATCAAAACCTGCCGATCTTGTAATTAAGGGGTTTCTTTCCATAAAATCCTTACTCATACGCCCTCTATACTTAAATTCCCAAGGATTCATATTTGCAGTCGGATAGTCTTTTAAATGTTCAACATTTCGTCCTCTTTCCAGGACCAGCGTTTTTAGTCCTTTTTCACATAATTCCTTTGCCGCCCATCCACCGGATATTCCAGAACCGATCACGATAGCATCATAAGAATTAGGTTCAGGTTGCATAGTTATTTTTAAATTAATACTGTCAATAATGAGGGAATAATCGGATTATGGGATAATCCCTAAAAATTATTTTCAATTTACTTTATGGCCAATCAATTGTCCAAACAAGTTAATCAATCTTTGGGAAACAAACCTCTGTCCAATCCTGGAATTAGATTCAACGCGTTCTTATAATAGACCTTTTTAAGTACTTCATCAGGAAGATTCAACCCGTACATGGCCCAAAAAGCATGGTATTTTTTATAGTAAGGAAAGTACTCATCATCGGTTTCCAAAACCCTGAAGTATGTAGGGAATTCCTTGGGTTTCCAACTATCTTTCCCAAAAAGAATACGGTCTTGGTATTGTTTAAAAAAGGCATTTGCATTTTTAGGTTGTCTACCCAATTCGGCTATGACGGCTGCAATACCAACATACATATTGGGCATATCGTCCATAAGGCTACTCAATTTTTGTAAGTTGTTGGCATACCAACCCATATGGGCATTTATGAATTTGGTCTTAGGATGCCTTTTGAATACATTATGTTGCTCTTGGATAATTTGTTCCCAAGGCGCTGGATTCGTATCTGAACGTTTACGCCTTGCATGTGTTTTCAATTCTAACCAACGCTCATTGGTACTATCCATGGGGTCCCAAAATGATTTTGGGTCCGCGGCATGTATCAGAACCGGAACGCCCATTTCAGCGCATTTGGCCCAAATTGGGTCTAAACGGGCATCATCAATGGCCAATCTTTTTCCATCGGTGTCTTTATATCTAAGTCCTAGGCTCTTATATATTTTCAGACCCTTAGCACCGCTTTTTATATCAGTTTCCAATTGTGCAGCTGCTTTTTGGCCCCAACCTTCGGCCCCTACTCCATCGAAATCCACATTCGCAAAAACAACGAATCTATTTGGATAATTTTCCTTGATACTCTGCAACATGGAATTTATGCGCTCTCCAGATCCACCGCTAAGATTGACCATTATTCCCGCATTGAGTGCATCCATATCTTTTACTACCGCTTTTAAGGCTTCAGCGGACATATTTCTTTGGTGACTATGGACATCTATAAAAGGAAATTTGGCCCTTTTCACCTCATTTACAGATACGACCAAAGTAGATTTCGGATTATAGGTCTCAAAATCCATATCCTGGGCACTTACCAATGTCAAGGGTAAAATAATCACTGTAATTAATAAGTTTAGGTACTTGCTTCTCATTTATAAATATGTTTATTGTGAATAAAACTACGTGTTTTTAAATGCTTGTTGGTAATCTTCGAATGTATCCAAATCTTTTTCCTTTCCATCGGGGTTTATGGTGACAATTTCTTTCGAATTATCGAGTATTATTTTTTTGGCACCGATGTTACCTTCTAGTTTAGATAAATCCTCGAGATACCTTTTATGGAAAAGAACAGGAACCCCATTGCTATTCTTATATGCTGTTGCTACAATGCCCTTACCTGATCTATTGAAAGCAGTAATCATTGTGTTGAGATAGTCCGCATCGATAAAAGGTTGATCACATAACATAACGAGAGTCCCATTATAACCCGCTTTTATATGCACAAGGTGGTTCATAGCACACGCTATGGACGAACCCATTCCGCTCTTCCAATTCTTGTTCAGAATCCAGGTTACATCCTTTGAATCTAATTGCATTTGGATGATTTCCGCCTTAGCACCAAGAACAACATAAACATGATCTGCGTTGCTTTCCATAGCCTCTTTTATGGCATGGTCTAGCAGCGTTGTATTACCCCAAGGAAGTAATTGTTTGGTTTGCAGCATACGTGATGATTCCCCAGCTGCCAAAATGACTATAGCGATATTTTCATTATTTCGCATTAATTATGAATAGGGCTTGATTTGAGTTTCAGCATTATTGGTTTCTGCTTGCGCACGACCGCTAAGATTTCAGCTAAAATTGCGATACTAATTTCTTGTGCCGTCTCTGCACCTATATTTAATCCTGAAGGACCATAAATTGTATCAAAAAATGAATCGCCGATCTCTGGGTGTCGCTCGATCAATTCATTCAAAAGCTTTTCCCTTCGCTTTGCAGGGCCCAAAATCCCTAAATAGGCGGGATGAGTATTCCTGATCTGCAAGAGAAATTTTAAATCTTTCACATAGCTATGGGTCATCAACAACACCGCTGTTTGGTGATCAATAACTTCTATCGCAAAACTTTCTGGATCCACACATACTAATTCGTGGGCTCCGGGGAAGTCAATAATTGTTTTTTCCTCTGATGGAGCCGCCACAACAGTTACCTCCCAACCCGTGAGGGCCGCATAGGAAGAGAGTTGAACGGCATCATGCTCTGCCCCTATGATCAATAATTTGAAACAAGGCTTCATTTCTTGATTAAAAACTTTCAGACTGGGATCTTGTTCAAAATTCCCTCGAACAGGAAATTTATCTTCGCCGATTGTAAATATAGAACCCAGTGCTTCATTGGTCCCTACTGTTTTTGAATAGTGACAAGATACTTCAATTGGAAACCGCTTTACTAAATTTGTTTGAAATGCGTTCAGGAATGATCGATTTGGCTCAAAAGGCTCAATCAAAATATAGAGTAATCCTTCGCAGCCCAGTCTATAACGCCCGTCATAGGTCATCATTTTTGATAAACCATTGGCAAAAACAGTGTATGCCTGATGTATTACTTCCTTTTCTACGCAGCCGCCGCTAACAGCTCCGACTGCCATGCCATTATCGAGAATCAACATACGCACTCCCGGACGTCGATATGAAGAGCCTTCCAAGGCAACAACTGTTGCCAATACTGTTTTCTTTTTATGCTTCTTGGCTTCTTTGTAGGCCTCTATGATCTTTTTGAGTTCATGGGTCATTATAATATGATTATCTTAAAAAAAACTTTCATAAACCATAATAGCCTACCAAATAATATATCGAATGACTGGTCGAAGTGCACTGATGAAAAAACTGGTCCGCTATTGCACTTCTAATTTACTTGATTAAAAATCATTGGTTTTTACTTTAACAAGATTTAACAAACTTTTTCTTTTTGGGCATAATTTAAAATTCATTTGAACGTTCTGAGTGTTGAACCTCAAAATGATGAAAATGAAAGCCTGTTTAAAGTATTTAAGTGTCTTCTCCCTATTGTTTTTAACATTCTCGTGCGGCAATGCTGATGATGATGTAAACCTTGATTTAAACTTTGGGGATGGTCTTGGCAAAGGCAAACCTGTTGATGACTGTCTTAATCTTGGCGAAAGTGACCTCGTCCTGTCCATTCAGGAACAATATACCACCCTGCCGGGCAAAGTGTCCATATTATTCAAAGTTTCTGATACTGAAGGTAACCCTGTTTCTGGGCTTGATGCCGATAAATTCACAATTTATGAGCAAGGTCGTAATGATGCCTGCTTCAATACAATTTCAAAATCGGAGTCTTTTGCAAGAATCTCACCGAACTCCCAAATATTCAATTCGAACACCATTCTGGTGTTGGATTTGAGTAATAGTGTCCTTAGCAGCAGTTTGGACGAATTAAAAACCGCTTCTGTCAGTTTTGTTAATAATGTAATGCCAGCTACTACCGAGGATTCCTATAAAATGGCGATTTATTGGTTTGATGGGGAAGATAAACTGCACCTGTTAAACGATTTAACCAGTTCTAAACAAGAACTTGTAACTAGCATAAATGGTATTACCGATGATATTAGCAATGACCCTTCTACTGATTTATATGGTGCGGTTATCAAATCTACAGAGATTGCAGAGGATTTATTAAAAGAAAGCATAAAGGATGAAATAATAGGTGCTGCCTCAGTAGTTGTGTTTACAGATGGTACCGATCAAGCCTCACGCTATACAGAACAAGCTGCCCTAAAAAAAGTCAATGATGCCAGTGCCAACATATCATTTTTCACTATTGGATTGGGTGCTGAAATAGACACCCAAGTGTTGACTGACATAGGCAAAACATTCAGTGTTTTTGCAGGCAACGCTGAAGAGCTTGAAAACACCTTCAATGATATATCGGTGAAAATCTCGGAGCGTGCCAATAGCTTTTATTTATTTGAATATTGCAGTCCCAAGCGAGACGGAAGCGGTGAAAACAATCTTGCGATACAAGTAGTTGACGGAAGTATACAGGGAGCAGTGCAGACAAAGTTTGATGCCACTGGATTTAGCGCTGGTTGTGAATAAAGACTTGTTACTACATATATACAAGCGTCCTAAGCAGGACGCTTTTTTTGTGCTTTTTTGATACTATTATTTAATTAAAAGTAGGGTTTCCCAGCTTTTTATTGTTTTAGTAGTAACAACCCTAATTTATATTGAATACCTACATCCTAAAAACTATGTAAAGTGTAATCGTGCCTGTCGGTAGATGGGATCAAAGAAAAAAAATTATGGATGTAATCAACGAAATTATTCAAAACAGTGCCATTGGCCCATTGTCTAGGACATACAAAAACCTGGTATTGCTATTATTCTCGACCATAGTATCAATATTATTCACAATGTTGGTGGTATTACTTACCTATGGTCCACAATTAACAATTCAATTTGGGTATTGATATTATTATCGATAGATCATCGCATTTTTAAAGGCAAAATTAAATATTGTGAATTTTTTCCCCTTGTTCAAATCAATCAGGAATCCGTTTATAACGGCGTAGTGTGGTTGTCCATCTTTTTCCAAAAGAAAGGTGGGATTTATTCCCACTTTCAACTGAAGATCCACAGGCTTGTATGTGGTTCCAATAATATGAAGTGGTAAAGGAGATTCCAGCATATCAAAGGGAATATTTTTGACCCTTACATAGGTGTAACCCTCTTTTAGTAATTCGACAGGATTCAAAAGCATAACATCTGCCATCTTTTCAAAAGATCTTGGATATACTTTTCCTTGTTTTATGATATAACCTTTAGCGTCGAGTGTTTGGTATCCATAATAGGTCGACAAATCACCCTGATCCATGATACGACTGCTGTACCAAAAGTCGTTGTTCCCTTCCTTATCTACTTCCAAACGGTTGATACCAAGATCCAGAATATAATCCTTGCCCAATAAGTTGTAGGTAGCATTGGTAATCTTTAAGTCGAACAATTTTCTATCATTTTCAGGAATCAATTCATATTCTTCAATAGGAATGTCATAATAATTGCCCTTGGCTATGGTATACACTGCAGAAAGAATAGAGACATAATTCAGTTTTCTGATTTCTTGCTTTTCGACATCATTAGCAAAACCACCCGATTCAATGAGAATAGTACTTGTACCCCACTTCTGAATATTGTCGCCAAATGCCCTAGGCTCAAAATCATCATTATAACGACCCACTTGACCCGGCGCGTATTTTTGAATAATGTTATTCATAAAAACAATGATCCTCATGGCATTTCCCCGCTTTTCATTAATGTCCTTTTCATAATTAAATGCGGGTGCTAAATACGATATGGTCGCTGGATTTTCCGTGCGTTCGGCATTGTAGTACGTACTCTGATCGTGAAGGTTAAAACCAAAATCGGCATCCAGGCTATCGCGAACCCGCTTTAACGATCTACTTTCAGGGGATTGAAGCCTCACGGCATCCCTATTTATATCGACTCCTAAGAGGTTTCTACGCTGAAAGCGTTCGGCCCCATCAGGATTCAACATCGGTAGAAAATGTATGGTCAAATTTCTGAGGATTTCTTTTTTCTCATCTTGAAAATCATCGCTCGAAAAAAATTTCAGAATGTCAAATATAGCCTGCGTTGCGGTAGGTTCATTGCCATGCATTTGTGACCATAATAATACATTGGTCTTGCCTGTACCAATGCTAATCAAACTCAAATTCCGCCCTTCAATTGACTCTCCCACTTTACGGACA
>CAZHJO010000035.1:0-13524 GCA_964532755.1 uncultured Maribacter sp.
CAATCCAGTAATTGGGTATCGTTCATTTGGCGAGAACAAAATAAGCGTGACAGAAAAGTCCTCGGCTTATATAAAAGGTGTGCAAAGTGAAGGTGTTTTATGTAGCATCAAACATTTTCCAGGACATGGAGATACTGCTGTTGACTCGCATTTGGGGTTGCCAGTCATTAAAAAGTCAAAAGAGGAATTGTTGAACAATGAACTTTATCCATTTAAAAAACTGATAAAACAAGGTGTAGATTCAGTTATGGTAGGACACTTATCTGTTCCTGCACTATCACATGGTCAAAATATTTCTTCAAGTATTTCCAAAGACATCATCAGTGGTTTACTACGTAATGAATTGGGATTCAAAGGAGTTGTCATTTCCGATGCACTGAACATGCATTCAGTATCAAAAAACTACCCGGAAAAAGGCATACTGGAATGGTTGGCCTTTGATGCAGGAAATGATATTCTATGCTTTTCCGAAAATGTTTTGGAAGGTATTGAAGCAATAATTAATAATGCCAACTTTACTCAAATTGAAGAGGCCTTTGAACGCGTTTGGAAGTTAAAAGAAAAAGCATTTAAAGCAGAAGCCGAAATCCCAGAGGAACTAAGTAATCCTGATAAATTGAACGAGGAAATCGTAAGAAATTGCATTACGCTTTGCAATGGAAACCAAAGAGATATTGCTGCAATTAGAGAGAATAGATTTTTAAGTATTTCTAATATACAAAGTTCTGATAATCTTTTTATTACATCAATTAAAGAGAGTTTAAACTTTAAACATATTTCCCTTGCCGATAATTTCGATGTACGAAGTATTTCAGACGAGGATAATATACTGCTTTCGCTATTTCCACCACAAGTGAAACCAAATAATAATTTTGGTTTTACAGCTTCGGAAATTCAGCTCACAAACCAACTTATCAATGCTAAAAATGTGATACTTTATCTTTTTGGAAATCCATATGCGCTACGGCTATTTGATTACAAAAATGCAAGTGCCGTAGTTTTGGTTTATCAAGAGTTTTTGGTGTTCCAGAAAGAGGCCGCAAATCATTTTCTAGGAAAACTTGTTGCCCATGGTAAATTACCCGTTCTTTTATAAGATAATACCACAATTACTGTCGAAGACTTGTATCTAGAATTAAGTTGAAACCAACTGAAAGCCCCATATGTTTCTCAACATATGGGGCTACTTTTTTATTAAGCTAAACTCCTTAAAGTTCCTTTATCTTAATATTTCGGAACCAAACATCATCTCCATGATCCTGTAGTCCAATATATCCTTTAGCAGGAACATCGGCCCAATCGGGATTTAAAGCAGGGAATTTACTGCCTGCAACCATTTCATTCCAATCAGGGGTCCACAAATGGTATTCCAAAACATTTTCTCCATTCTGATTGTGAACTACGGTACCCCTATACACAGTAAGTTCAATTTTGTTCCACTCCCCGACTGGTTTGGCATTCTGCGGTTTTGCCGGAATTAAATCATATAATGAACCTGCTTGACGGTTTCCATCCTTACCTAAATTGGCATCCTTGTGTTTCTCATTATCCAATATCTGCATTTCAGGAGCAGTTTTCCAGATGTAATCCAATTTTTCTTCCCCTAAGTAGAATATACCTGAATTACCTCCTTCAGAGATTTTCCACTCCAGGCTAAGGGTAAAGTTCTGAAATTGTTTGTCGAAGATTATATCCCCTCCGTCTTTTGCACCTGCTTCTCCCCTACCTGACCCTATCATATGTATTGTTCCATCAACAATTTCCCATGCAGCAGGAAAATGATCTTTTTTGTAGCCTCTCCATCCTTCCGATGTTTCACCATCAAAAAGCATAACCCAACCGTCTGCTTTTTCAGCAGCGGTAAGTCCGTTCAATATTGCTTCTTCCACTTCGGCCATTACCTCAGTTTCAACCGTCGCTTCCTCTTTTTGATCAGCTTTTTTCTCTTTGCAGCTATTTAGCAACGGTAATAGTACCAAGCTAAATACAAAAACTAAACTAATTTTTTTCATCTGTTCTTCTTGATTTTTATAAGTAGAACCGGCCTAAAAAGCCAGTTCTACTCGTTCTTATTATTAGTTAAAACAATTAAATTCCAAAATTAATGGATTATGCCGGCATATCTGGTAAGGACCAACCATCTCTATACGTATGCTTGATCAATTCCTGTGAATATGCAATTGCATTCATTGGCTCTGTCCAATCTTTATTGAATGTTGGGTGTCCGTCATGAATTTTGAATCCATCCTTAATTACAGTCCTAATTTCCTCATTAGCACCAATATTTGTGAATTCCATATTCTCACCGTCCCATTCCAGTATTTTATTCAAGGCCTGCAGGCGAACAGCAAGAACACCCATAACAACCATTTCATTGAAAGGTCCGGCTTCGGCAAAATCTGAAGTACATGGTTTTCTATTTTCAGCACTTTCCTTACAAGCACGTACCCAATCCATTTCATGGGCTCCTTCATTCCATGCAAGTCCTATTTCATCCTCAACTCTTCGCTCTGTTTTTGTAGCTGATATTTGTTTACCGGACATCAATTCAGGTTCCACACCATAACAACCTACATGAAGAATATCTTTTGTTCCATAGAAGAACGTACCACCACCAGCTTTATTCGGATTTTTACCTGCTGGCCAAGTATCAGGTAATTCTGGCTTAATTCCGCCATCATACCAATGTACATCGACTTCAGGTAGTTTCATCTTCCCTTTTCTTCCTCTTTCCGGGAACGTAAGTTTAGCAGACTGGGAAACCGGAGCGCAATCGTTCAATAATAATGACGAACTTGCCTGCGCCTTGGTAGGATACCCTAATTTTAATCCTTCAAAAACAGGATGTAGTATGTGGCAGGCCATATCGCCCAGTGCACCAGTACCATAATCCCACCATCCTCTCCAGTTCCACGGATGGTAGACTTCATTGAAAGGTTTCATTTTAGCTGGCCCGGTAAACAGATCCCAATTCAAGGTATCGGGCACCCAATCCCCTCTTTCTGGACTGTTTAATCCTTGTGGCCATATTGGTCGATCCGTAAAGGATTCTACCTTCTTTACATCCCCTATTGCACCACTCCAAAGAATTTCACATGTCTTGGCGACCCCTTCTCCTGAGGCGCCTTGGTTACCCATCTGGGTAGCTACCTTATGCTTCTTGGCCAATTTTGTCATCAACCTTGATTCGTACACCGAGTGCGTCAAAGGCTTCTGAAGATATACGTGCTTACCCATGGTCATGGCATGTGCGGCAATAATGGCATGGGTGTGATCGGCAGTTGCGACGACAACTCCATCTATTTCATCACCCATTTCATCGAACATCTTACGCCAATCCCAATATTTTTTAGCATTTGGATATCTATCAAAAGCACCCTTTGCATATTTCCAATCAACATCACAAAGACCTACAATATTTTGTGATTCTAAATTCTTTAAATTGGCAAGCCCCATGCCCCCGACACCTATTCCAGCGATATTCAGTTTATCGCTTGGTGCCACATGCCCCAAACCACTGACCGCATACGACGGCACAATAGTAAACGCTGCTGAAGCGGCCAAAGTTCTGCCCACAAAATCTCTGCGGGTCAAAGTGTTCTCTTTTTTAGTCTTACTCATATTGCATTACTTTATTATCAGTTAATAATTTAGTTATTCTAATTTTCCAATGGTCAAGAACCATTCATAACAGTCAGTTATTCTTCCGAACCAATATTGTTGGAAATCAAATGCTTAAGATAAGTCGATTTTACGACTTGAAATAACAAATACTAAAATTACACATTTTTGTTACAAATTAATAGTATAAATTTGTCAAAACTTTATATAATTAAACCTTCATATTTCATAATAAGCGTTCAAATATTATTTAGAATAAGACAGTATAAACAGCTATATGATCAGATTATAATTGCACGTTTGCTTTTAAAACGAATCTAATCATCTTCATTGGTAGTATTGACCCGGAAGAAATCGCACAATAGGTAATGAAAACATATAAGGTAATAGGTTTAATGTCTGGCACTTCCCTTGATGGGCTGGATCTTGCCTTCTGCCATATTTCCAAATCCTTGGACCGTTGGGAATATACTATAGAACAAACTAAAAGTTCGGATTACACTTCAGAGATGAAAGAAAAGTTGAAAAAATCAATCTTCCTTACTGCCGATGAACTTTTGAAATTCAACAATACCTATGGCCAATGGTTGGGAGAGCAGGTAAAAGCCTTCATTGAAGAAAATGATTTGCAAGTGGATTTTATTGCCAGTCATGGACACACCACACATCATCAGCCTGATAATGGACTCACCTACCAAATAGGTTCTGGACAACACTTAGCCAATGAAAGTCAATGCAAAATAGTTTGCGATTTTCGTACTAATGATGTTGCCTTGGGTGGGCAAGGAGCACCTCTCGTTCCTATAGGAGATCGATTGTTTTTTGGCAATTATGACTTCTGCCTAAATTTAGGGGGGATCAGTAATATCTCTTTTGAAAAAGATGGCCAGCGCATTGCATATGATATAGGCCTTGCGAATATGGTATTGAACCATATTACCCAAAAAATTGACTTACAATTCGACAGTGGTGGTAAATTAGCTAAAAGCGGAACATTAAATCCGATCATGCTAGAACGATTGAATGCACTGGCGTACTATAAACTACCTGTACCAAAATCGACCGGATACGAATGGTTCACCCAAGAAGTGGTTCCTATAATTGAAACCACTGACGATTCAATTGAAAATTTGCTACACACTTCTATCCATCATCTTTGTGAGCAAATCGCGATTCAGGTAAACCTAAATAGCGCTAGGACAAAGTCAACTTTATTAGTAACGGGAGGAGGCGCTTTGAATGATTTTCTAATAAAGACTTTACGGGAGAAACTAGGAGCCAACATTAAGGTTGTGGTACCATCCAAAAAGCTTGTTGAAAACAAAGAGGCCTTGGTATTCGCATTGATGGGCGTATTGAGGGTAGAAGAAGAAATCAACGTTCTAAGCTCAGTTACAGGTGCTAAACAGGATTCTTCGAGTGGCGTGGTATTCTTTCCAAATTAAGACCATCAAAACAGGAAATCTATAACAATCCCCTTCTGTCCGAATTAAAAAAAAGGTCGTTCAATTTTAGATGCCTTGAATTTTTCAAATTGGAAATGATTTTTAGAAATATCAATCCTGTAAGAAAAGCATCACCGGAAGCTGTATGGCGGTCATGTTTTGTAAGATTGAAGGTGTCGCTTAAGTAATCAAGGGAGTACTGTATTTCCTTGCGCTCACAAAGATCTGTTTTCTTGAATAACACCCCGGTATCAAGCACTTTGTTCTTTAGTTTAGGAAGGCCCATTCTTGCTAGAACCCCATTGATCATACTTACATCAAAAGCAGCATGGTGAGCGACCAAAATTCCATCCCTAATGTAGTTTAAAAAGGCAATAATTGCCTCTTTCTCAGATGCTTTGATAATTCCACCTTCTTTCAATATACCATGAATCTCAACGGTCTCAGCTTTAAAAACATCTTGTTTTACATATAATTCCAAACTATCACCAACATCCATTTTGCAATGGTTAATGGCTATTGCCCCAATTGAAAGAATTCTATCATCAGTGAAATCAAGGCCCGTGGTTTCCGTATCAAAAACAACAAATCTTGCCGTGGATATTTCCTTAAGGTGCTTTGCCGCAAAATGGCCGACATAACTATTCCAATAATCAGGGAAATCCCTTTTGAATATCCTATTGAACATATTACAGCATTTGAGAAAGTTTAAAGCGAACTTTGATGAGCTCCTGAATATCCCGAATGGGTCCAAAGCAACCTTTAAGCTTCAATCGGTCAGATTTATTCAAGGATTTAAGATCAATGAATCGGCCTGAATCTTTATGTTTTAATCCTTGTACCGTTCTGAATCGCAACAAAATCTTAAATGCATCAATACAGGCTGCATACAATTCCTTGTTCTGTGGCTCTACCTCAATCAACTTTTCAAATCTCAGAATGGTATTATTGTAATCCTTGATACTATAGGAAAGTACCAACAGACGTGCCGCGTCAACCAACGGCATTATCGCCCTGGATTTGATATCGAACATATCTTTGTGCTCGCCATCATTTTCCACCAAAAACTGCCTGAAAAAACTCAATGGCGGTGGATTTTTAATGGCATTCAACGCTAAAAAGTTCAAGAATATACCATAACTATCTATCGAATTAAAAATACTATCGGACATATCTTCAACCAATTGCCTATTTCCATAACTCCTTTCAAAATCGAAAAAAATAGTGGATAACATGATCTTATCCGCATCGGGATGGGTAATCCAATCTTTAAATTGGTCCTTCCACTCGCATAGGGACAAGCACCACTTGGAATTACTCGCCATCATATCAGCCGGACAATATTCAAATCCAACTGTATTGAGTTTGTTCGTTATCAATGCAGCCAATTTCAAGAAATAGGCTTTGGTATCTTCATATTGAGCGCTGGGTACATCCTCAAAAACCAATGCATTGTCCTGATCTGTAAGCAACAATTGCTCTCTTCTACCCTGACTGCCCAAAGCCAACCATGCAAATGTAGTTGGCAATGGATTCTTTATTTCTTCCAAGGAAAGATCAATGGCCCTTTTATAGATTGCATCATTAATGGCAGATATAATCTTAGATACAAAGAATACAGGAATATGCTGCTGTAAATAACGCTCCATAAGTCCCTGCGCCTGTAATCTAATATCCAACAATTTTTCAGCAGATTGGGCCCTTTTAACTTCTTTTATCAAAAACGAGGGATTATTGGTACTTGAAACCACAATATCATGTTCAGACAGTACTCCGACAATTTCAGTCTGCGAAGTCCCATCCTTTGTAATACATAAATGCGTGATTCTATCCCGTAGCATAGCTATCTGGGCTTCCGCAACTGATGTATTCTCAGGAATACAAATTACAGGGGAGCTCATTATGCGGTTGACCTTAGCATCTATGGGAAAAATGCCTGTGGCTATTTTGGTCCGTAGGTCTTTATCTGTAATAATACCGATGGGCTTTGCATTATTGGCTATGATTATTGATCCCACTCTTTCGACGGTCATTATATTGGCGGCGGCATCAACAGCAGTATCCTCAGTACAAATAACCGGCCTTTTAACAACCTGGACAGATTGTAAGTGAATCAAATCCCCAGGGTCATCTTGAAATTCTCCCTCTTGGGAATATAATCGTCCATTATTTGAATCCGAGTAGGGTCTTAGCGTATTCGTGGCGAAACTTGCCAATAAGAATTTATTTGCATTTGTATTTGAGGTAATCAATTCCTCCAATAGATCAGAGGAAATTGCATACACGATAGTCTCTTCGATTGCCTTTGCACTTAATTGATAGTTACTTTTTCTTATCAATGCCCTTAATCCGAATATGTCGCCTTCATCGCATTCATCAACCAAAATTGCATTTCGAAAAATACCAATGGCGCCATCCTTCACCACATAAAATGAATTATGTAATTCTTCATTCGCTTCAAAAACAGAACTATCCTTTTCATAATACCCTACCCTGACCTGTTCACAGATGGTCATTAGCTGACTTTGTTCAAGTGAACTGAAGGGGGGGAAATCCTTCAGGAAATCGTAAATACGTTCAGCGATGGTATTCTTCATACTGTAAAATTAAATATTGTAAGTAGTTCAAAACCTGAATACCGTTATTTAATTGATAAAAAATTAACCTTACCGGATATTAGGTTCAAAAAACAACTTTCAACACCAATAATACATATAATCTATCCTCAAATTTGTACATAATTGGTATTTTATTGCTAATTTAATATATTTATGCTAAATTATTATATATGAAAATAAAATCTTGCCCCAATTGTAGCTCCGGTCATTTCGTCAAAAGCGGAATCGTAGGTCAAAGACAACGCTACAAATGTAAGGATTGCAGCTATTTCTTCTCAGTTAACAAGATTGGCAAGATGATCGACAGCTATTATGTCAACAAAGCCCTACAGTTATATCTAGAGGGACTGTCCTATCGTGAGATTGAACGAATCTTGGGTATCTCCCATGTTAGTATAATGAACTGGGTAAAAAAATTCAATATCAAAAGACCCTATAATCCCGATTATCACCCAACATACAGGATTTTCAATGCAAATGAACTCTCTACTTACTTTCAGGACATCAAAAATCTATCAGGTGCTGGTGTAGTCGTTACTGAGCTAGGAGATAAATTTATGCTTATAAAATGGGAACGATTTAGAGATTAACTATATTTATTTTACGAATATATATATTGTTTTTTTATTCACAAGATCTTTTAAGGAGTTTAGCAAAGCACACAGAACCAATGTATTACTAACTAAACCCTTAAACTTATGAAGAAACGATTAATGCTGCTGTTCGGTGTTCTTTGCTCCTTTCAGTTTATGCATTCACAAGGGTCACCAGATTATAATGGTGGCCTTAAAGTGAAGTTCGATGAAAATGGCGATAAATACCTACGGCTAATTTCATGGGCTCAGGTTCAAGGTTCATACAATGGCGATGTACCGGATGATGTGAGCAATACGAGTTTTAATCTTCGTCGGGCAAGAATATTGATGTTCTCGCAAATCAACAAAAAATTCATGATATTGACCCACTTTGGACTCAATAGTCTAAATAGTGGAACGTTATCGCCAGTTGGTAAAGGAGAAGGTTCCCAATTATTCTTTCACGGTATGTGGGCGCAGTACAATGTGGGCAAAGACCATGTCCTTGGTGGTGGATTACATTATTATAATGGAATCTCAAGATTGAATAATCAAAGTACTTTGAACTTCATGACTCTGGACAACAACAGACAGTCATGGTCGACTCTTGGACTAAGCGATCAGTTTGCTAGACATTTGGGACTATTCGCCAAAGGAAAGTTTGGAAAACTGCAATACCGTATAGCAATCAATGATGCCATTACAAATAGCCTGGACACAAGAACACCTGAAAATAATGGTCCTGCCGTCTATGCGGGTAAACGCTTGATAGGTTCCAAAGATGCTGGAAAAGCTTATGCAGGTTACTTTGACTTCAATTTTTTGGATCAAGAGTCCAATTTCCTACCGTATAAAGTTGGTTCTTACTTAGGAACTAAAAAGATATTCAATGTCGGGGCCGGTTTCTTTCTTCATCCTGCTGGATCTGTGATTGCAGATGCCACCGGAAACCTAGAGCAAGAAAATGTCAAGATTTTTGCTATTGATGCCTTCTTCGATACCCCACTAGGAGAAGATGGAAGTGCCTTAACGGCCTATGCCACTTACCAAAGTAATGATTATGGCACCGATTATCTGTTCAGTGTTTATGGCACTGGCAGTATGGTATATTCGCATTTAGGATATGTAATCGCAGGTGATAAAACCAAAACCAGATTCCAGCCCTATGTCTCATTTGCCTCAAATAGCTATGATGCTGTAGATGACAATAGGAACATATTCGGAATTGGTGCAAATGCATATCTTAGCGGGCATAACTCCAAATTGACCTTGGAATACAGAAACCAAAAGTTTGGGGATTCCGATGTTGGAACCCTTACCCTTCAAGCAATGATTTATCTATAAAAACCAAACAATGAGTGAAAAACAAAAAAACGCAACCGCGTATTGGAAAGAAAACCTGAAGTATCTGATAATACTCCTATCAATATGGTTTTTAGTTTCCTACGGAGCGGGAATTCTATTTAAGGAAGCCTTAAATGGGATACGATTAGGGGGATTCAAATTGGGATTCTGGTTTGCACAACAGGGATCGATCTATGTATTCGTTATACTCATCTTTGTTTACGTGCGATTAATGAACAAACTAGATAAAAAATACGGTTACGACGAGTAATCTAATAACTAACCAAAAAAAATAATAATTATGAGTGTTCAATTATGGACTTGGATTTTAGTTGGGATTACCTTTAGCCTTTATTTTGGAATTGCAATTTGGGCAAGAGCAGGGTCAACTAAGGAATTTTATGTTGCAGGTGGCGGTGTTTCCCCATTGGCAAACGGAATGGCTACTGCGGCTGACTGGATGAGTGCTGCTTCATTTATTTCAATGGCAGGTTTAATTTCCTTCATGGGATATGATGGATCGGTTTTTTTAATGGGTTGGACCGGTGGTTATGTACTACTGGCATTACTTTTAGCACCTTATTTAAGAAAATTTGGGAAGTTTACCGTACCGGATTTCATTGGCGACAGGTACTATTCAAATACGGCGAGGACCGTAGCCGTGATTTGCGCTTTGATCGTGTCATTTACCTATGTAGCTGGTCAGATGCGAGGGGTTGGAATTGTATTTTCACAATTTTTGCAGGTTGATATAAATATCGGCGTTATCATAGGTATGACCGTGGTTTTGGTCTTTGCCTTTTTAGGCGGAATGAAAGGAATTACTTATACCCAGGTTGCACAGTATTGTGTTTTGATCTTTGCTTTTATGGTACCTGCCTTCTTTATTTCAATGCAAATGACCGGAAATCCCATTCCACAAATTGGTATGGGTGGCAAGCTTGAAGGTGGCACCTTTCTTTTAGATAAGCTTGACACCCTTCACACACAGCTTGGCTTCAATGAATACACCAGTGGAACGAAATCCACTTGGGATGTTTTTGCGATTACACTTGCATTAATGGTGGGTACTGCAGGATTACCACATGTCATTGTTAGATTCTTTACGGTTCCTAAGGTAAAGGATGCGCGCAAATCAGCGGGATTGGCATTATTGTTTATTGCCATTTTGTATACCACTGCGCCTGCTATTGCTGTTTTCGCAAGAACCAACTTAATCGAAACCGTTGACAACACGTCCTATTCCGAAATTCCACAATGGTTTAGAAACTGGGAAGATACCGGGTTGATTGCCTGGTCCGATAAGAACCAAGATGGTAAGATTCAATACGTAAATGGTGCCGCATTGGATGGTAAACCAAACTATACCGAAGCTAGAGGGGCCAATGGCGAACGATTGGTTTCCAATGCGAATACCTCTTCCAATGAACTATATGTTGATAGGGACATCATGGTATTGGCAAATCCTGAAATTGCAAACCTGCCCAATTGGGTAATTGCATTGGTTGCCGCAGGTGGTTTGGCGGCTGCTTTGTCAACAGCGGCCGGACTACTGCTCGTAATCTCAACGTCTATTTCACATGATTTGATCAAAAAACAAATAAAACCAAACATCTCTGAAAAGGGAGAGTTATTGGCTGCTCGTATTGCAATATTGGTAGCTATAATCATTGCTGGCTTATTCGGTATTTATCCACCTGGATTTGTTGCCGCAGTAGTTGCCTTGGCCTTTGGTTTGGCCGCTGCCTCATTCTTCCCAGCGATTATTTTAGGGATTTTCGATAAAAGAATGAATAGCAAGGGTGCGATTGCAGGAATGATCGTCGGTATAACATTAATGTTGTTCTACATGATTCGCTACAAAACCGGATTAATTGGTGTCATGGATCCACGACCTGCCAGTGAGTGGTGGTTAGGCACCTCTCCAGAAGGTTTTGGGACAGTAGCAATGATTGTCAATGTAATTGTTTCAGTCGTGGTTTCAAGAATGACCGAAGCACCTCCTGAAAATGTACAGGAAATGGTTGAGAACATTAGAATACCCAGCGGTGCCGGGGAAGCTAGTCACCATTAAGTCAAGTTAGTTGATTATTGTAAAAGGCAGTACTTCACTTTTGGCGTACTGCTTTTTTCTTATATTTATAATTCTAGCCTTTTTGAAATGAAAAAACGCCATGAGCAAAAATTGATAATCCTGTCTATAGGTTTGCTATTGGTCCTTAATGTTCCTTTTTTGCTGGTATTCAATACAAATGGTTCATTATTTGGTATTCCTTACTTTTATTTTGCGGTCTTCTCAATCTGGTTGGTGGCTATCATAATTTCCTATTTCATCTTAAAAAGGTACTATGAGTAATTATGGTTTAATAATTATCATTGTAGTTTACTTGGCCATATTATTCTATATCGCCTTTATAGCTGAGAAGAATTCAAAGAGCAAATGGGTCAATAATCCATATGTTTATACCTTATCACTAGCAGTATACTGCTCCGCTTGGACATATTATGGCAGTGTGGGTACGGCTGCCAATTCCGGTGTTGGCTTTTTACCCATTTATTTGGGGCCGGTAATTGCAATTCCCCTATGGATCGTTCTTCTGCGCAAGATCATTCGAATTTCAAAGCAACATAAGATTTCATCGATTGCTGATTTTATATCATTACGATATGGCAACAGTAGGTTTTTAGGTGCCTTGATTACTATTTTATGTTTTACAGCCACGGTTCCGTATATCTCATTACAATTAAAGGCTGTAGCTGAGACCTTTGGAATCATGGCCAACGAACCTCATAAATTCGGGATAAGCATTTTTGATGATTCAACTTTTTATATCGCCCTGATTCTGGCAATTTTCGCAACTTTTTTCGGCACCCAAGCAACCGATGCATCAGAAAAACATAAAGGAATTGTTGCTACTGTTGCTTTCGAATCAATTTTAAAATTGACCTTTTTCCTTATTGTCGGTGTTTATGTCACCTATTACCTTTTTGATGGCACTGTGGATATTTATGAACAGATTTCAGTTACCGCTAATTTTGAAAACCTGTCAAAACTACCTGATTTAGAAAGCGGTTTTGACTGGTTTTTCATAATGATGCTTTCTTTTACCGCTATATTCTTATTGCCAAGACAATTCCAAGTGGCCGTCATCGAAAATAGTCGGGAAAAACACCTAAAAAAAGCAATTTGGCTTTTTCCCTTGTATTTGTTTTTGTTCAACATCTTCGTAATATTTATTGCTTGGGCTGGTAAGCTGACTTTTGATGAAAACGCCAATGCAGAATACTATACGTTGTTGCTTCCCTTGAATAGTGACAATACTTTTTTGGCACTTCTGGTTTTCTTGGGAGGATTTTCTGCTGTGATTTCAATGGTTGTGGTTTCGACCTTGGCCCTATCTAAAATGATCAGTAATAATCTTATTATTCCATATGGGTTTTTAGATAAATTCGTTAAGGCCAAACCGGAGCAAAATGCTTCTTATATCAAGAATATTAGGCGAATTTCCATTTTTACGATTATTATTCTCGCTTATATCTTTTATATCAATTTTTCGATTGAATTGTCCTTGTATTCCATAGGCTTGATTTCATTTGTGATTGTAGCCCAATTAGCGCCTGCTTTCTTCATTGGTCTTTTTTGGAATCGTGGTTCATCATTGGCGTCAATTATTGGAATATTGGTCGGGTTTATTATTTCCTTCTATACGCTAATACTACCATTTACCATCGAGGCCTTTACCGGATCAAGTGATTTTACCGATTTCGGCCTGTTCGGAATTACTGCACTAAAGCCATACGGACTTTTTGGAATAGATTTTTTAACGCCTCCCGCTCATGCATTTTTCTGGAGTATCCTAGCGAACACTCTTTGTTACATGGTCATCTCCTTGGCCTTTAAAGGGCATTACAGGGAGCGTA
>CAZHJO010000036.1:0-13347 GCA_964532755.1 uncultured Maribacter sp.
AAGCATGTATAAAGATGAACCCCAACTATATTGATTCGTATTCAGCCCTATTTGATGTTTATTATTGGTCAGAAAGGCATCACGAGGCTTTGGAATTGATTGAACTGGCCCAAACTAATAGTTCGAGTGTGGATGAGATTGCCGATAAAATAGCTAGGGCAAGGATTGAAGCACGCAAAAATGGAATACGAGCATACAACAACGTTTCTAAAAACAAACCTAGGGAAACCGCAGGGATTTCTTTTACGCAATAATGGCCTTAAAAAACACATATAGTTTTTTGATTATTGGACTGCTCTTTTGCTGCGGTAGTGCACAAGATCTTGCATATAATGATCTTCAAACGAATACGTATGTGGAGGCCTATACGCTGGCCAGTCAAGGACATCATAAATCTGCAACGGATTTGCTAATTCAAATTCTTGCTAAAAACCCAGATAATCCAGAGGCTCGTTCATTATTGGCCAGTACTTATAGTTGGAATGGGAATTACGTTAAAGCGAGGGGCGAATTCAATACACTAACCTCTCTTGAAAGAAATAATAGGGACATTTGGATTTCAGCGATCAAGAATGAGCTTTACGCAAAACAGGACGCCACAGCCTTAGGGTTGGCCAACAAGGCCTTGGTCTATCTTCAACGTGATTCTGAAGTTGAAAGACTTAAGAAAATTGCAATTGATCGAATAAAAAACAAGAAATACCCAGAACTGGCTTGGTATAACCAAGAGAGTTCCTTGACAACAGTCAAGGCTTCAAAAAATATAAAGGCCAAAAAAGCAATACCCAAGAAGAAAGATGATAAAATTATAAATGAAGAAGAATTGGAAAATCCTACTGTGCGTAAAACACCTGTATATAAAGAAGTACAGAACAACAGGGTAGCAATCAACAATTCCTTTACCATTTTCGACCAACGGTATGACCCTATGGTTTATTCAAGCATTTCATTTAAACGTCAAACCTTGGCTGGAAGTATCATACCTCGAATAAATTACAGTAATCGATTGGGCAAACATGGCGTACAGTACGATTTGGATTTCTATCCAAAGTTCTCCAAGCGGTTATACGCCTATTTAAACTATGGCTATTCCACTTCGTCTATCTATCCAAGCCATAAGGTTGGGGGAGACCTCTATGCCAACTTACCGGGAGCCATCGAATTCTCTGCGGGTGGGCGATTAATAAAAACCCAGACTCAAAATATCTCTGTAGTTACCAATTCCTTGGGCTATTACAAAGGCAATTACTACTTCTCTTTAAGGTCTTATATAACGCCAAGACCCGATAGATTGACTCGATTTTCCGGTAATCTTTTGGTCCGGAAGTATTTAAAAGATGCCGATAACTATATGGGTGTCATTATGGGCATGGGTATTTCTCCAGAACTACGTCAATTGACCTCAGGGGATGAGTTATTGGCAGAGACCTTCCTCTATATTGAGTCACAGCGATTGCGCTTCGAATATCAATTCACAGGTAAAAATCCACTGAATATTTATAGGGCAAATCTTGGCGTCGCCAGGCAAGAATTAGCCTTCGATTCAGGCAACTTCTTTTATGGCGTATCTGCAGGCTTGACGTATCAAGTAAAGTTCTAACTATATATAGGTAACATACTATTATTAAGAGGTATATATAGCTAAAATTAGATTCATATTTAAACTGTATTAGTTTTGCTGTACCTAGCTGACTTGTATTTTGCCAATTTTACAGAGCGAGCCAAAAGGTTGGTTGAAATGGGCTCATACAAAGAATTTATGTTTCAGGGTAAGGGATAGGATATTTTATATACCGGTTTTTTGTGTCTATTTAAGTTTACTTTGATAGCTTTTTGGCATCCAAGTCAAATACCCATTTATCAGCATACATGCCATAGACGAGGCCGATTTCGTTTTCCTGTACGTATTTTTCATCTTTTCCTGGGTCAAAGTTCACGTTGTAAACATAGACTTTTATACCAAGCTCTTTTAACTGCAACAGTAATTTGGTCTGGCTCGCTATTATTCTGCGGGATAAAGCGACATACTTGACATTGTTTACGGTCAGAAAATTGAGCTTATCACCAACCAGCTTCATCAGTGGTTCTTGTGAGATCATAGCATTAATTCCGTTTTTAGAAGCTTGCTCCACCGTCATAATACTAAAAAGTTCCATAATAAGCCTGTCCTTATCAACGAATAGTTTTGAAAACGCCACCGGGTCGTTTATTTTATCAGTCACTAATATAGCGTCGGGATGTGCCTTGAACCATGAATTAATACCATCCAAGTCAAGCGTCTTATAATCGCCATAAATCTTGTGTTTTAGGAATTCCTCGTGGCTTGGTGGAAGTGCCCCCTTGAAATCTGTAAACCTTGCCCACATCTTCCAATCATGTGCGGCCACTAACTTTTTATCTGAAGTTTCTATGATATCCAATTCAAAAAGACGGAATCCTTTCGCATAGTTCTGATCAAGGGCCTCTTTGGAGTTTGTAGATCTAATGCCATCGACCTCGCCAGCAGCATGTGCTATATAACGATTATTGTTCGGCTCAAATTCATAGTGGATCTTTGGAAAATAGATTTGGTTATCTGATACTTGTTCAGGGATTCTTAGAACTAAGGAAACAGAATTATCATCTACTCTTTCGTAAACCTCACCGTTGAAATTATGCATTATATAGGCTTGCCTGTTTTGCAACGTGCTCAGTAGGGAAAACCCCATCCTATTGATTTCTTCTGATTGTTTTAAAAAATTACTAGCGGCGGAATCATGTGCGAGAATTGCGTAGAATGCCTTGTTTTTTTGCATGCGCCATAGAACATCGATCATTTTTTGGGATGCTTCGTCGCTCGAATAGGTGTCAAAGGTTCGATATTCGTACTTATTGGCAGCGTTAAAATGAATGATTGTAAGCCCTCTTTCAATGTGTTCTGTTTGTCCAGCGATGACAAAATTACTGCGCTTTTTAGCATTAAAACCATGACTGTTTAGCACCATTTGATGTTCTTCAATCCTCTCATTGCTGATTGTTCGTACTACTGATTTGGCAGTCATACTTTGGATAAAACACATAGATATGCTGGAATAAAGAAGTACCATGACCAACAATCTCACTGAAAGTAACTCTTCTTTTTTCATTGATAGGATTTTTTCGTTGGTAAACTCCAAGTTTAGGGTTATCCAAGACCAATAGATTCTATTACTGAACGTTATTGTCAGCCTAATATTGTAGGTAAATCTTAAAGGTCAGGATAGCAAAATGGAACTCAAGAATTTTAAGCGTGATTTAGTGAATAGTCAATCTTGGCATCACGGAATTACAGATAGGGATTTAGCTTAAAAATCCCTACCTATCAAAAATTATCGGGTCAACTCAAAAATGATAGGCACCCAAAGAAATATGCTATACATTATTTGGTCCCATAAACAAAGGTATTAACGGAAATCAAAGGTTTTACAACAAAATTTCAGGATTACACCACAATTTATTGTAGCAACTGCTCGTTATCTATATGTTTACAATATGAATTTTGAATCCCAAATCATTATTTAACCTAACCCCGAATCCCCATGTTATACGATACCTACGGAGAAGAATATTTATCCTTTCTACAAGATTTAAACGAAATATTAAGCTTAAATGAATTAGCGGAATTAGACTATATGTAGTCTTTCTTCATGCAAAACCCCTAAAATCCCTTATTATGGCAAATCAGAACCCAGACAACGCAGCCTACTTGAATTTTATTGAGGATTTAAATGAAATTTTGGTAGACTTTAATATTAACAAGCTGAGTTTTTCTTAGTAGTTGAATAATAAAATAAAAGAGCCCTGACGTTGTTATCGTCAGGGCTCTTTTATTTGACTTATACTCAAACGTTATCCTAAATACGTTTTCAATAATTTGCTACGTGAATTGTGTCGAAGTTTTCGAATCGCCTTTTCCCTAATTTGGCGTACGCGCTCACGGGTAAGGTCAAAGGTTTGACCAATTTCTGCCAATGTCATCGATTGCTGGTCCCCAATACCATAATAGAGCTTCACCACATCGGCCTCTCTAGGCGACAATGTTTCCAATGCCCTGTTTATTTCAGTATTCAACGACTGTTGCAATAATATTTTATCAGGTCTTGGTGATTCACCGGAACGCAAAACATCATAAAGATTGGAATCCTCACCTTCTCTTAGAGGTGCATCCATTGATACATGTCTCCCGGTGTTTTTGAGTGATTGCTTTACTTCAGTTACTGTCATTTCGAGTTCCTTGGCAATTTCCTCTGCCGATGGTGGCCGCTCATGTGCTTGCTCTAGGTAAGAAAACGTCTTTTTGATCTTGTTAATGGATCCTATCTTATTTAAGGGAAGACGAACCACTCTTGATTGTTCCGCCAAAGCTTGGAGTATTGACTGACGAATCCACCACACGGCATATGAGATGAATTTGAATCCTCTGGTCTCATCAAATCGCTTCGCGGCCTTTACAAGACCTAAATTTCCTTCATTGATTAGATCAGGTAATTTTAGACCCTGATTTTGATACTGTTTAGCTACTGATACTACAAATCTTAAATTCGCTGTGGTCAATTTTTCAAGTGCAACTTGATCCCCAGCTCTTATACGTTGCGCTAATTCTACTTCTTCTTGTGCGTTTATTAATTCAATTTTACTGATATCTTGTAGGTATTTGTCCAATGATTTTGATTCTCTATTGGTTACCTGCTTGATAATCTTAAGTTGCCTCATATGTGTAATTAGTGTTTTGAGTTGTACATTCTACAAGAGTTCATAATACATTAATATTCTGTCTTTTCCAAAGGATATAAAGATTGTTATTCAAATTTTATTAGCAATTTAAGATATTACACGAATCAGGTGCCTCATTTTCAATAGGCAAAGTGTATTTTTGAAACTTAACTGAATGGCATGAGTAAAAGGGCGCTAAAAAAGTATTTGACAGAATTAAAAAAGAAAGAGCTTGAAGAACAGCTCATGGATCTTTATGCTCGATTTCCAGTAGTAAAAGAGTACTACGATTTTATTTTTAATCCGAAAGAGGACCAAATACTCCAAGAAGCCAAGGCTAGGATTTCCAATGAATATTTTCCATTGAAAAGAAAACGTCCAAAAGCAAGACGATCCGTAGCCCAGAAATATATAAAGCATTTCAAAAAATTGGGCGTAGAACCATATTTGATTGCCGATCTTATGTTGTACAATCTTGAAATAGCACAATCCTTTGCAATGGATAGGAATGTACCTGAGGCCTTTTATAAGAGTATGTTGAACTCATTCAATGAAATGGTACAGTTTGTATCCATAAATGTCTTACTGCCCAATTTTAAAGACCGGATTGTCAAAGTATACAACCGTACACAAGAAGATGCCTGGGGCTTTAGTGAGGGATTTTCCAGGGCATTGGACATATTGGATTAATGAACACCCTTATACCTAAATAGCATTCGATTGAAAAATGAGTCTTCTAACCTAATATTTTGCCTTTTTCTTAGTCCAAGGCTAAAATATGGATTGAAAAAAGACTTCAATCGAATCCAAATTGCCTAAGTTCGCCACTGAGCCAATAGATGATAAAAGAACAATATGGGAATAGTAATAATTAGACAAGACGATAAGATTGAAATTTGGAAAGAAGCATTGATGCGAAATGCCCCTGATATCCCTGTCTATAGTTTTTTGGAAGATCACCCTAGGGAAAAGATAAAAATGGCCTTGGTATGGAAACCTCCAATGGGGTCTATTACGGGTTATCCAAACTTGCAATGCATTGCTTCAAGCGGGGCAGGGGTAGATTTTCTGTTTGAGGATAAGGAACTTCCCACCAATATTCCCATAACACGAATTGTCGATGAATATTTGGCAAAAGATATGTCGGAGCATGTGATCGCATTGATTTTTAGTCATCTGAAGAATCTGAACCAATACAAGGTAGATCAATTCAAAAAGACTTGGAAGCCTATGGATTATCAAAGAATTGAGGATTTGACCATAGGCATTATGGGTCTCGGTGCTTTGGGAAAGACATTAGCAGAGGATCTACTTCGATTCGGCTTTAAGGTTCTTGGATGGTCCAGTTCAAGAAAAAAGATATCCGGTATTAAGACCTTTGCAGGGAACAAGGAAAAGATGGCTTTCTTGAATGCCACACAAATTCTGGTTTGCCTATTACCGCTGACAAAAGAAACTTCAGGGATCTTGAACAAGGATCTATTCTTACAATTGCCCTTAGGCGCACATATCATAAACGTTGCCCGAGGCGGTCATTTAGTCGATGGGGATCTTTTGGAAATGTTGGATAAAGGCCATCTTTCAGGAGCTAGTTTAGATGTTTACCACCAAGAGCCTTTGTCAACTAAGCATCGATTTTGGGAACATCCTAAGGTGCACATGACACCACACTATGCAAGTGTATCTGATACCAACTCCGTGGTGCCACAGGTTGTGGAAAATTATAGACGCCTTGAAAATGGACAAGAACTCCTGAATTTAGTATCTAAAACCAAGGGATATTGAAATTTTTAAGTATTTCTTCAATTAAATTTCGTACAGGCATTAATTTCTGCTAATTTTGCAAAATTGGGCTCTTATGAAGCTCAAAAGGAAAATAATTTTAGATCAGTAGAAACAAACCTGTTTGGAAATACAAAATAATACCACTCAAAAGACGCTTTACGATTATCAATTGGAAGATCTTAATAAGATATTCACTTATCTTGAAGAATCCCCGGATAATGTAAATCTCCTATATCAATTACCTACAGGGGGCGGTAAGACCGTTGTGTTTTCAGAAATTGCCAAAAGATATATCTCCCAGAGCAATAAAAAAGTAGTCGTACTTACGCACAGGATTGAATTGAGCATGCAAACTTCGAAGATGCTCGATGGCTTTGGAGTCAATAATAAAATTATCAACAGTGAGGTCAAAGAACTCAAGGATCAAGACGAGTATATGTGTTTTGTGGCCATGGTGGAGACCTTGAACAATAGATTACAGGAAGAAAAAGTTGAAATAAACAATATTGGGTTAGTGATTATTGATGAGGCCCATTATAATTCATTCCGAAAGCTCTTTAAGTACTTTGAGAATGCCGCAATTCTTGGGGTAACAGCCACTCCCTTAAGTTCCAACATCAAACTTCCGATGAAGGACAATTACCAAAAGTTGATCGTCGGTGAATCAATCGCTTCGCTCATTGGTAAAAAATTCCTGTCCAAAGCGAATATGTATAATTACGATGTGAGCCTTCAAAGTTTGAAATTGGGAATAAATGGGGATTATACGGTTAAATCCTCAGATGAATTGTATGGTAATCAGAGCATGTTAGGTAAATTGTTGAATGCCTATAACGAGATTTCCAAAGGGAAGAAAACCCTTATTTTCAATAATGGTATCAATACCTCGATTTACGTTTATGAGACCTTTAAAAAAGCCGGACTCCCCATTCGTCACTTAGATAATAAAAACAGTGCTTCAGAACGGAAGGAAATTTTACAATGGTTTGCAGAAACTCCTGATGCAATTCTTACATCGGTTAGTATTTTAACTACGGGATTTGACGAACCGACGGTTGAAACGATAATGCTGAACAGGGCAACCCGTTCCTTGACCCTTTATTTTCAAATGATCGGTCGTGGTTCTAGGGTGTTAGCCAATAAGGATGAATTCACAGTGGTTGATCTTGGGAACAATGTTGCCCGTTTTGGTATGTGGGATGCACCGGTTGATTGGCAAGAGATTTTTCATTTTCCTGACTTCTACTTGGAAAACATTAAGAATGATGAAGAGATTGAGCGCGAGTTTGTTTACGAAATGCCCGCAGATCTTAGGGCTAAATTTACTAAATCAGCAAATATAGAGTATGATGTAAAGGCCGAATACAAGAAGATTTTCGCACAAGGCCTTAAATCGAAAACCGTTTTGGAAAATAGCATTCTACAACATGCGCAGATTTGTGTTGAGAATTCCGAGGATGTTTTCGATGCGCGTATTTTGGCGAAGTCCTTGAAGGAGGAAATTGCCTACCGGGTGCGCCTTTATTCATATTGTATTATGAACAACACCAAGAACTACAAGGAGTGGTTAGAAGAGGATTATGAGCGTAAATTACGTTCAGCGATATCTCGTATTTTCGCTGAAAGAATGTAATCTCTGAATATGGGATCCAGCACCAATACCTTATTGATTATCGGTTTTATTTGGCCAGAACCCACGACAACGGCTGCTGGTGGTCGAATGCTACAATTAATCGAGTTCTTTCGCACCCAAAATTACGATATTACATTTGCCTGTACCGCTGCCAGTAACGAGTATTCTGTGGATTTAAGGGCCCTGGATGTCACCATGGAGAACATTAGGTTGAACGATTCAAGTTTTGATGGTTTAATAAAAGAATTGAATCCGAGTATCGTTTTGTTTGATCGCTTTTTAACTGAGGAACAGTTTGGTTGGAGGGTTGCTGAATTTGCGCCGGATGCTATTAGGATTCTCGATACTGAGGACCTGCATTCCCTTCGTCAAGTGCGCGAAAAGCTATTTAAATCCAATTTGGAATTCACTACCTCCAATTGGCTGCAAAGCGATATTACAAAACGTGAAGTAGCCTCCATCTATCGCTGCGACCTATCATTGATCATTTCTAGCTTTGAAATCGATTTGCTGACCGAGGTAATCAAGATTGATGAGCGTCTTTTACTGCATCTACCTTTTCAGTTGGACAGAATTGATAACGCCCATATAGCTCGTTGGCCGGGATTCAATGATAGGAAAGATTTTGCCTATATTGGTAATGGTAAGCATGCCCCGAATGTCGATGCCGTAAAATGGCTGAAAGAAGAGATTTGGCCGCGAATTAGAACCTCACTTCCAATGGTCAACCTACATATATATGGAAGCTACCTTCCCGAAAAGATACAACAAATGCATGATGTAAAAGCGGGCTTTTATATTGAGGGTTGGGTCGAAGATGTTGCAGAAATAGTGGGGCTACATCGGCTTATCTTGGCACCCTTGCGTTTTGGAGCAGGAATCAAAGGAAAATTAGTTGATGCCATGCTATGCGGTACTCCAAGTGTAACGACAAGGATAGGGGCGGAGGGTATGCATGGTGAATTGCCCTGGAATGGAAGTATTGAGGATTCCCTCGAAGCATTTTCGGTGGCCGCGATCGATTTATACGAAAATGAATCGAAATGGCAATCTGCCCAAGCCAAAGGAACTGGAATTGTAAATTCGCTATACGATAAAAAGCGGCTGAACAAGGCCCTAGTGGAAATGATTGACCAGATTCAAAGTAACCTATATTACCATAGAACCCATAATTTCATTGGGTCTCTTATAATGCATCAGACCACGGCAAGTACCAAATACATGTCCAAGTGGATTGAAGAAAAGAACAAATAAAATGGCCTTCCCCTACTATTTTGCCGATTAACGACACCTTTTTCGATAAGGTGTTTTGGGGATTGTTCCTGTTCACCGAGGGAATTTTACACGTCATCCCTTTTTTTATCGAATACTGATAAATAGGGACGTTCAGCGAAATACAACGCTGTGAAATTCACTTGTTATGGTTATTATAATATAACAAAACAAGTCATGAAAGCAATGGTTACCATCATCTTTATCATCTTCTTCGGAATCGCTGCCCAGGCTCAGAACGAGGTTAAGGAGGTACAAGTTAAAGCCATTGAAATGACTATCGTTACTTCTATCACTACTGCAACCAAAAACGAAGTTAAGACTGAAACGACAACTGAAGTTGCTCGTTTATACAAGTTCAAAAATTCTAGAATCAAAAAGGCACTTTCTTTTACTACGAAAAGAAACAAGGCAAAAATGGCAGAATCCCAATACCACTAAATTATAAAAGAACCCCGGTAATTAAACTAATTGCTAGAGTTCATATCATTAAGGAATGAAAAAATCACTATTTCATGCCACTACCATCTAGCAACATTGGCTATTGGGCGAACAGCACGCATCATCCTGTAATTTACTCAGGTCCACTTTAGTTTTTTCTTGTTTGTTGCCCGCTTTTTCGGCATACACTGTAATACTGAAAATACCTGTACCACCATTGTTGAAGGCCTTTGTTTCTTCAAGAGAAAGATATTTTTCAAGGATATCATTTGGAATAACGATGGGTTTTTCTTTTTGGACTTTTAAATTCACAAAGCCTATGTCCTTGATAATCTGCAAGTACTCCGTTTTTTGAATGGCCCCTGCCACACATCCGGCATACATTTCGGCATCTGCTTTTAGGGCCTCAGGAAGGTCGCCAACCAGTACAATATCAGAAACACTAAAATGACCACCGGGTTTTAAAACCCTTAGCATTTCACCAATTACTTTGTGCTTATTAGGGACTAGGTTCAATACACAGTTGCTTACGATCACATCGGCCACGTCGTCGTTCACAGGCATGTCATCTATATCCCCTTCCCGGAACTCCACGTTATTATACCCTAACTTCTCTGCATTAATTCTCGCTTTCTCGATCATTACAGTTGTAAAATCGATGCCTATGACCTTACCTTCAATCCCGGTTTCATGTCGCGCCACAAAACAATCGTTCCCGGCACCTGAACCTAGATCAATTACGGTATCGCCTTTTTGTATCTTGGCAAACTCAGTCGGGAGACCACAGCCCAAACCTAAATCAGCTTCTTCTACATAACCGTCTGTTTCCGTGTAATCGTCCATCATAATATTATATACCTTGTTCGATGGGGTAGTGGCACCACAGCAAGAGGAGGCGTTTTCTACCTTACCCTGCTGCGCGATTTTGGCATAACGCTCTTTTACGATATTTTTTAATTCCTCTTCTTCTTTCATTTTTACCTGTGTTTAATATGATGTAATATGACCTTACGTTTTTAATAATCGTCCCCAACGGGATTTTGGCTTAAAAAGCCTGTAAGGACTTTCTTCATTTTTGCCCAATTTTCTTTGTCAATACAATAGCAAACACTAGTGCCTTCAATATTGCCTTTAATCAGCCCTATACGCTTTAGTTCTTTTAAATGTTGCGAAATAGTGGGCTGTGCCAAGCCTATTTCAGCAACCAGATCGCCACATACACAGGCATTCAACTTAAATAGATGTTGTATAATTGCGACTCTTGCCGGGTGTCCCATGACTTTTGCCATGACAGCGATTTCATTTTGCTTTTCTGTAAATATTTCAGTTTTTGTGAGTCCCACCTTGGCAATCCATATATTCATTGCAATATTACGATTAATATGAATGTAAATAGGTTAAATCGCAAAAAAGTTTGGTTTTTATAAAATGCAACAAAGCTAAAATGGGTTACAATCAATATTGGGTTTCAGGATATTTAGTTATGGTAAATGATTTGGATCGGTAATGATAGTTTATATCCACAATTGGCGAAGTTTGTTAAATCCGTAAGTAGTATCGTATGATTACCTAACAGTTGTATCACACTTATCTTTAAATAGAAAGGAGGTTTTTTGGTGATTCAATCCTTCAGGACTTCTGGTCAAATGCCTTCAACTATTTCAAATTAACGGCATATATGCTGCCGTCCGAGCTTCCGAAATAGATGGTTTCATCTGCAATCACAGGTGTTGACAGAATAGATCCCAAGTCGTGTATTGCTTTTTCTGAAACCAAAAGGTCCTTGCCATAAAGTTCAAAACCCTCTTTGAACGCTCCTTTTTCAGTGTAAATGCGGCTATAATTGGCTTTTCTACTTTCGGTTTGAAATTCCCACAGCTGTTTACCAGTGGCATGATCTAAGCCGATGACCTTACCATCAAACGTACCAAAATATATCACGTTGTTATGTGCGATGGCTGATCCATAGACCCGCATATGAACTGGGAATATCCATACGGTGGTGCCGTTCCCTTTTTCCAAGGCATAAAACTTATGCGCATCCGACGTTCCGAAATAAATATTGTTTTTGTATTCTAGGGGGGTAGCAATGATCCAACCGCTGGGTTGGCGCATATTCCAGATACCTTTACCCGTTTTGGCATTCAATGCATATATATTGTAATCCCGACTCCCAAAATAAACGACATCATCTTTTACCAAGGCCGCTTTTTGTATTTCCCCTTTCGGAAAATAAGATGCTCCGATGGTCTTGAATTTCCAATTTAAGTCACCCCGGCTGGCGTCCAAACAATAGAAATACCCATCATAACTACCGATAAACACTTTATTATCTTTAACTACAGGGGATGCATGTATGATACCTTCAGTGGTGAATTTCCATTTCAAATCGCCTGTCTGGGCTTTTATTGCATATACATTTCCGTCTCCGCTTCCCCAAAAAAAGGTATCGCTGTTTGCGGTTGGGGAAGAACGATAATAGTCCCACAGATCATACATTTTCTCACCTTTTGAAGCAAATTTCCAAATCAATTGGCCTGAGCTCTTTGCTATAGCGTACAAACTACCGTCATCACTGCCCACAACTACAGAATTGTTCCAAACAATGGGTGAAGAATGAACGGCTCCCCCAGTTTTGTATCTCCAAATTTCCTTGCCTGTATTTTTGTCAAGCGCATACAAATGATGATCACCACTACCAAAGAAGACTAGATTACCATTCAATGTAGGAGATGAATACACGCGATCCGCTGTTTTGAATTCCCAAGCAACTTCTTGGCCAATCGATACGTTTAAATAAAACAGAAGAAGGGTTATGGGTGTTAACAATCTTATCATTTTGAATAGTATTATAGTTTTAGAAATCTACTCTTTCTTATGTGCTAGCATCCAATCATAGATATCAACGTCAAATGAATCATGACGTTGTAAATGGTTTCTACCGGCCCCATTGTAGGTGGTTGTCCAAGCATTGTGACCCAAGTTCGGATATACTGTCACCCTTGCCTTAATGACTGGTTTGGTGAGGTTTATAGCTTCAACTAAAGGGAATGACCCAAAATTCTCATAGGCTTCAACCGTTGTGTCACGAGCCCCATGAAATGCCCAAATAGGCACTTTCCTTAAATTATCTATCAAGTATTCTGCACCTGAAGCACTTATGGGTACTATCGCTGTGGCATAGTGATCTTCAATTTCCCCTACATAGTACCAGCAACCTCCTCCACCTAAGCTCAATCCCGTAAGATATATTCGATTGGGATTGATTTGATATGTATTCAATAGGTATTCAATAAATAGATGCACTTGATTAGGTGCCCAATATAAGGCTGTTAGTTGCGGGGAAACAACTATGAAAGGGTATGACGGATTCCATTGGCCAGCTTGTATTAATTTTGGAGGACCTGCCAATAAAACATTTTCTAGAGGTTCATTCCCTAGATTACTATTCCATCCATGTAAAAAAATTAGTAAAGGATACGCAG